>CAWUMW010000061.1:0-11117 GCA_963923415.1 uncultured Hyphomicrobiales bacterium
TATTTTGATGGGCATTGCCAAGCTCAGAGGCTTCCCGCGACTGCTGCTCAACCACGGCATCAGGTAAAATAACCTGATCGCGGGGGTTGCCGGTTTCCGGGAGCCGCACCGATTTGCGGAAATCGAGCCAGTTAATAAGACCCGCCATAGACCACTCCGTCCCGAAAGAATAAAAGTCACAAAAAACCGAATGGTCTCTTATAGCTTAAATCATTTAAAAATAAAGATTATAGCGCTATTGATCCGTCTGATAGGATGGTGAAAAGGTTAAATATCCGTTTTGTGGGCTTAATTGGGAGTTTTTTCTATGGTTCGGTCAGTCAGACTGCCATTTTCCCTGGCGCTAGGCATGGTTCTGGGGATGGTTTTTTGGGTTTTTTCGGTTACTGATTCGCATGCGGCGAGACTCGACCCCAAAGATCCGGCCAACAAAATGATTGATATGCAGCTTGGTAAAATCTTGCAGGGCATCAAGGAAAATCTCAATACGCCCCTGTCTGACGGCTCTATTTTGACCGATGCGCGGCTAAATGGACGCATTTTTGAAATCAAAGTGCGGCTCGACCAATTGAGCAATGAATTGCCTGATCCGTCCTTTGAAGAACGTCGCAGCACATTGAAAAGAAGTTTTTGTCAGGGTGAAACGGCCAAATTAATCGAGAATGAGGTGGCTTGGGTTTATAGCTATTATGATCGGCGGGGGCGCTTCATGACCAAGCTCAGGATTGATCATTGCCGCTAAAGCGAGAGGACGTCTTGCTTCCCTTCTCAATCGATTGACCCACAGGAATGCACACAACATTGCGCTCCTCCCAATAGGCATCGCCCCTTTCTTGCGGGGAGGCTATGGTCCAAATCCATTCATTGTGAGCGGGTGGGAGCTCTTGCCCATAGAGCAAATCTTGCCATGCCCCGATTTGTGGTTGTTCTTTTTCTATGCCGCGGACGCGAACAACCCGATCCGTGATTAAAAGCGCATCGGGGCATTGTTGCAACAGTTCAATGTGACGGCGGATGATGTCACCGCATAGAGTTTCAATCTCTTGGTCTGTGCGCCCATGAGCCTGCCAAATATCATGCGCGCCGAGGGGGAGTTGCGATAAGAGATTAAGGGAGATAACCGCATCGCAGCTATGCAGAAGGGATAAAAACGCCTCATCAGGGCGTTCAGGGTGTGTTTGTCCGCGAAGGGCCGAACTGAGACTGAAACTTAAATCTCGTGTCAATAAGGTGAATGTGTCTTTGCGCCGAAAAAGGTGCCAATAGAGCTCAACAGGATGAACAATATCTACAAGAACAACACGCTGCGCATGGTCTAACAGATCATGCAAATCACAGTCATGCAGATGACCGCTTCCCAGGACCATTACCCTATTAAGGGGTTTGTCGAATTGTTGAAGATAGGAACGGATGGCCTGGCGGGTTGATTGAAGGTGACTATGCCAAAATCCCCGGCATCGAAGTGCACGGTGTCGAATCGCAATTTGCCCTGCGAGCAGGCCGGAGCGGCGCGCGAGCAGGGAGGAGGGTGTGAGCAACCATTCTATCGCTTCAAGGATCATGCGCTTTCCTGCCATTGTTAGAGGGGAGCTGCAAGATTGTTTTTTGTTCTAGGTTTTTTCGAGGTCTAGGCTTAGTCATTTGTCGTATAAATTTTGTTTTATTTTCTTGCGCTTAGCCCTTGTAACACAGGAGACTAACCGTTAGGAGACTGGCTAAGGATTAAGCTAAAGGCTGCGTTCAAATGGATTAACTGGGAGACATGATGAGCTCTTAGGGTAAGATGTTTGACCGTCCTTTTTTCTAATACGGTGAATGAACGCCTCCTTGTTGATGGAGGCTGTTTTTGTTTTGAGTGGAGTTTTGTTTGCATGTCTGCTGATCGTTCTTCTAAAAATCCTATAGCGCATTTTATCTATAGAACTTTTGCTGATCCGACCTGTCGTCGCTATGTCGTGTGGCATCAGCTTGTTAATCTGTTCATTTTTATTTCCTGCTTGGCGTTAGCAGGAGAGTCTGTCGATACATTTGCCGAACAGCATCAGCATATATTTGAAATCATCGAAGCCGTGTCCTTGGCTTTTTTCACCATTGATTTTCTGGGCGCACTCTATGTGGCTGAAAATCGAATGGGTTATGTCACGAGCTTTTGGGGAATTGTTGATATTTTATCGATCGCTCCAAGCTATCTGATGATGCTGAACATGACTTTTTTACAAGGGACGAAAGTGTTTCGTCTTTTGCGGGTTGTTCGTGTCTTGCGGGTGTTGAAATTGGCGCGTGCTGCTATGTCGTCTGTTGGTGACATTACAAGCAAAAAATCCAATCCTATTATTGTTAATTTGCGGATTTATCTGATTGCTTTGTTTTCTGTGATGATGATTTCAAGCACCCTGATTTACTATGTTGAAGGGGGGCTTTATACGACAGAAGCGTTGGCTCATGGGCAAGCGGCGATGGAAGCACAGGCATTGAAAGATGGTCAGCCTGTTCCGACAGAAAAATTTATGCCGGTTGACCCCATTTCGGGTAATACAATCCCTGATGATAAGCGCTTCTTTACATCGATTCCCGCAGCGATGTGGTGGTGTATTACAACCCTTACCACAACGGGTTATGGCGATTTTTATCCTGTGACAGTGGGGGGGCGGGTGATTGCCGGCGTTACGATGTTGATGGGCTTGGTGCTGTTTGGGGTCTTGATGAATATTGTCGGGAAAACCTTAATGGTCATGCTGTTTGGTGAAACAGTCGAGCATGAGCATAAAAAGCCTGAAGGGGATCGTGCGGCTGCCGCTTTCTTATTGCTGACCGAAGGTGGTTTGATCAGTGCTGAACAGGCGCAACGGTTGCAGGCTTTGTCTGTGAAAGATTTGCGCGATGCGCTCGACTCGATCCATGCGCCGCCGGTTGCCCCGATGAAAAAACCAGAAACTAGTCTGGTTTAATCCAATACCTTGAAGGTGATTTTGAGCTGCCTTGCTTAAACTTAAATCAAACCGGGCTTAGGCTCGGTTTTTTTTATGAAGCGTGCGCGAATTAAGAGCGCGGTGTGCGTGGCTTAGTGAGGATTTGCACACTACCATTTTCTTCAAGCCGTTTGGCATCCGGATAAGGCACGATTGTGATCACCTGATCAGGCAGAGGAAGTCCGCGGATCACCGTCGGCCGCAATAATTTCACATTGACCCAATCGCGTGTGCTGGGGGCGGCGCTAGCTTCCCGTTCGCGTAAAATCCGCGGCGGGGCAGGCGTCTCTTTTTTCTCCGCAACACTTGCTTCCGCTAGCGGTTGGGGCGCAACGCTCTCTCCTTCTTTTTGAAGCACTGGTTCGGGTTGAGGTACTTCAGGTTCAGACGTAGTGAGAGAGGCAGGCTCCACGTTTTGAGGTGTGGCGCTGGCCGAAACGTCTTCGCGCGCAGGCGTTATTGGTTCAGCTTGCGTCTGGGTAGGCAGCGACGCGGAGGGTGCCGTTTGGGTCGGCGCGATCTCGCGGTCTTTTGACGCACCGAGGCCCGCTAGTCGCCGCAGGCGCTCTAACATGCCGGCCTCAATGGAAGGTTGCTCTTGAGGTTGCGCTTGCGGTGCCTCAATTTCTTCTAAAGCGGGAGCTTTCGGGCTCGGAGCTGCGCTTTGCCGATGCTCGTTTTGGGCTTGCTGAAGGGTTTCAGCAATGATCTGGCTTTTTATTTGTTCAAAATTTTCATCCGCGCTGACATGCACATCCAATTCATGTTCGACGGGATCGTCAGGGACCGAAATGGTTAAAGGTGCAGGCGGACTGCTTGGGCTCGCTGCTGCCTCATCTCGTTTTTGCTGAGCGCGTTTGCGCATCCGAGCCAGCATAGGATCATCGCTGGGTTCGGACGGGCTCCCCTCCGCCTTAATTCGGGCGCGCATTTCCTCGGTGAGGCGGATCTGCTCCTCGGCACTGATGGGGGGGCGGTCTTCTGATTCAGGATCTGCAATTTTAAGCGCATCATGCGTTGGGGCAGGGGCCTCATGAGAAGCTTGTTGCAGCTCCACAACAGTTTGATCCGCCTCATGCTGCTCCGCGTCTTCAATAACCAATTCAAGTTGGGTTTGTGCAGGTGAGCTTTGTTGATCTGATTGAAGATCAAACGTCAGTGTAAGCACATTTTCTTCAGGTTTTGATGAATCAGTGGCAGAATCATTGCCGGATTCACTTCCGAGAGGCTCGCGGCTGTCATCGGTATTTTGGGCCGCCGCCGCCGCCATGGCTCGCATCCGTGTGACCATGGGATTTTCGGGCAGAGCCTCTGAAGCATCTGCACTGACTGCTTCGGCTTGCGCCAAAGCCCGCATGCGGGCCACGATATCGGCTTGTTCAGTAGCACTCAGCGGGGGCTCTTCATCAGGAGTTGCTGAAATGGGAACCGCAACCGGCTGCGGGGCCATTACGGTAGCAGGTGATGACGCCGTGACCTCTTGTTCAGGAGGAAGGAGGGCGGAGGCCACATGAGAGGCCAAGGTTGTCTCTGGTGGATCAATAACCAGATCATGCAAGCCAGCAATTTGCAGGCTATCGCCTGTTTCGGGATGGGTCACGACCATCACATTGTCGTGACTATCGTGTAAATTCTGTGCCGGGGTTAAGGGGCGAGGGGGCAGGGTCGGCAATGGCTTGTCGAAGTCATCCATGTCATCCATGGTCATATCGCCCATATCAATTTTGAAATTGGCTTGAGCAATAAGTTCTTCTTGGGTCGTCATCAAAGCGCCCGGCGCCCGCTTTTGGCTTGCCAGATCCTTGGTATTGTCGTCATGAGAGAAGGATAGGCTGGCCCCCTCGTCCTGCCCTGGGGGAACAGTCTGGTTAATCTTGAAATACTGAACCCACATGTGTTGCAAACGGATGCGATCCGTTAAAATGGCCGGATTGCGCCGCCGATCTTCTGCGACGGAGATCGCGGCATGTTTAATTCTTACGAGGACATCTCGTCTCCGCTCAGCCGTCAGGGCAGCAAAATCAATTTTTTCAAGCTCCGCTATCATCGGATTCGAAACATAAGGGAGCTCTGGCTTCGGCCTTTCCCATTTCGGCAGCTTGAATTTAAAGGCAAATTTCATTCAGGAGTTCCTGACGCAACAAAAAATCGATCCCAATTCAAAATACAGTGTCCGCGTGGCTAAAGAAAGTGTTTCTAGTAACCGTTATTTAGGATGTCGTCTGCGCATTTGTCTATTTTTAATATTTAGGACATTTTTTTGCAATGCGGCAAATGATTTGGGTTATGAATTTTGATTCGCTTCGGAGGGCATTATGAGCGGTGAGCATCACGAATTGGCCATTCACGGCGAGCCAGCGGCACCGGCTTCGTTTCGGCGCAAGGTCTATCGCCTCATGTTCGAGGCACCGGATTCTCCTCCGGCTGAAAAATATATTGACCGTTTTATCGTCTCACTCATCATTTTGAGCGTTTGTGCTATCGGTATAGAGCATGTTGACGTCTTGCATGAACGTTTTCACGCTGAATTAGCCGCATTTGATAGGTTCTCAGTTTATTTCTTTACATTAGAGTATATTATTAGACTTTATTGCATTCCAGAATCTGAAGAATTCCAGAAATATAAATTTAAACGTCTGCGTTATGCTGTAACGCCGATGGCCTTGATCGATTTTGTCGTGATCGTTCCATTTTATCTTACCTTCTTAATTGAAATCGATCTTCGTTTCCTACGGTTGCTTCGTTTGCTGCGGATTTTTAAACTGGTCCGCTTTATTGTACCTATTATTCATCATTTTGTTGAAATTAACCACGGTCGTACTCTTAAACAAAAAATATATAGTATCCTCAATGAGGATGACTATTCTGGTGAATTGCATCATTTAATTGACACGATTTTAGTTGGTGTGATCGCTCTTAGTGTTATGGCCGTGGTCTTAGAGAGCGTTCAGCCAATCCATGAAATGTTAGCCTTTGAATTTCATATTTTTGATATGATTTCAGTTGCTATTTTCAGCATTGAATATGTGTTACGTATTTATAGTATTACGGAAAATCCGGAATTTAAAGAAAGCATAGCGGGACGTTTACGCTATGGAATGACCATCAATGCTGTCATTGATTTAGCCGCAGTTCTCCCGTTTTATCTCACCTTCTTCATTCAGATGGACTTACGCTTCTTGCGGGTTATGCGTTTGTTGCGGATATTGAAGCTGACTCGTCATTCGACTGCAATGCAAACGCTCATTGAAGTTGTGATGGATGAAATGCCTGTTTTACAAGCGGCCTTGTTTATTTCGCTACTTGTTTCTCTTTTTGCCTCTAGCGCTATCTACATTCTCGAGCACGAAGCCCAGCCTGATAAATTTAATTCTATTCCTGAGGCTATGTATTGGGCCATTATAACACTGACCAGCGTGGGTTATGGGGATTACTATCCAGTAACGCCACTTGGGCAGTTCTTTGCTTCCTGCGCGGCCATCATTGGTGTAGTGCTTGTCGCGCTTCCTACAGGTATGCTTGCATCAGGCTTTTCAGAGAAAATTCGTCGTCAAAAAGATGAACTTCACAAAATGGCTGATAAAGCAGCTGAGGACGGCCACATTACCCCTCAAGAGCATAAACAGCTAGAACGTGTCGCACAGCGCATGGGTATTGGGGATCGTGTGGAACAACAAATTGAGAAAGACGCTTTAGAGCGGCAAGCTTATCTCTCACATATTGGGATTGCTGATCCCTCAGGGATTAATCCTGTGCTGTACCCTCTCTTGGGTAAAATCGAAGGCTTCACCTTCGAAGAAAAGACACAATTGATGAGTATCCTTGCTGCAAGTCTCTCCAAAGATGCCAGCTTCGTGCAGCAGGTTGCATCACAATTTGTAAAAAA
Source organism: uncultured Hyphomicrobiales bacterium (assembly GCA_963923415.1). GTDB lineage: Bacteria > Pseudomonadota > Alphaproteobacteria > Rhizobiales > Beijerinckiaceae > CAIYZJ01. The sequence continues at coordinate 6,856 of CAWUMW010000061.1, forward strand.
GCATGAGGCAGATCATTAGGTTAGAGCCGAGGTTCGAACTGGGTAGCGAATATCCTCTTGGCTGGAATTTTGTCAATGGCGCAAGGTGATTATAGAGCACAATTGCCGGTTTTGTCGGGGGGGACGGTTGGCGTGCCGGCCGTTATAGGTCAAGCCGCGCCTAGGCGTGAGCAGTCTGAGGCGCCCGATCCTCAGCCAGCCCCTGCTGCAGAGATCTTTCAATCTGAACCACCGATTTCTTTCTTTATTGATCCACATAATGTGCGCGAGCGCATCGTTGATTATTTAGGAGCTGTTCTAGCTCGTTGCTGGATTGATCCCAATTTGATGGATGAGTTGGATAAGGCACCACATAGGGCCTTACGTCATATTGGGATTTTATTGCCTGATGAGTTTGATCTCAGAGTAGAACGTCCTCATAGAGATCGGCCGCGCCTTGTTTTATATGAATGCAATCAGGAAAGGACTTTTAAGCGACGCGTTTGTTATCTTCAGCTCATCATGATGGCCGGAAAATAACTCTTTTTATATTCATTATTTTATTAACTTCCGCTTTGATATTGCAGCGTGATAGAAATTCTCCGATTGCGAGGATCGTAAGGATCGGTAGTATTGAAAGGTTGCTTGTCCGCAACACCTTCGATCCTCGTGATCCGGTCTCCAGGAACACCCATTTTTTCCAAGAGTTGACGGGTTGAATCGGCACGTTCTGCTGATAAAGCCCAATTGTTGTTTTTTGGATCGTTGCTAGCAAAGCCGAAACCGTCGGTGTGACCCCGCACATAAACTTTATTTGGCAAATCTGCCACAGTTTTAGCAACCGCTTCCAAAAGGGCTTGCGCACGTGGTTGTAATTTATTGGTCCCAAGAGCGAACATGGCAAAGTCCGCTTTGTCAATGATTTCAATTCGCAGGCCATCTTTGTCTTGCACAAATTTAACCTGCTCTTTGAGAGCCGATAGATTTTTATCTTCTGACAATCTGATCATCAGCTCTTGCTGAACATCGCTAAACGTCTTGCTGTCGGATTGGCCACCTTTGCCTTGACCATTGCCACCCTGACCACTTCCTTGGCCCTGTCCGCCGCCCTGTGCAGAACCGCCCTGACCCGTCTGTCCTTGATCTTGTGCATTTTGCCCCTGCGCGCCAGCTTGGCCAGCTGTCTGGTTCGAGGCTTGTGAACCTTGCCCTTTATTGGCACCAGCTTGTGCGGAACCGCCTTGGCCAGCGCCTGCCTGACCTTGACCGCTCTCGCCCTGCGCTCCTTGTCCGGCCCCACCTTTCCCTTGGGCTGCGCCTTGACCTTGCGCATCAGCCTGTTGGTTTTGGGCATTTTGTCCGCCGGTCTTGTCTCCATCGGATTTGCCGCTGCCCTTGGGTCCTTCGGCATTGCCGCCCTTTGAATCACCGGGCTTATCAGATTGAGGGGCCGCATCCGTTTCAGGGCCTTTGTCGCGATCCTTGCCACCCTCAGTATCTTGAGGAGAGGCGACATCGAGCAAAGAATTTTGGAACGCCGCGGAGGGCATGCCTTCGGGGTCGAGGATCGAGCGCCCCCCTAAGATGCCGTTCGAACCGGCAAGTTGCCCCATTTGAATGCGACTTTTCGGGGTTGGTTTGAAATAGTCAGCAATACTTTTGCGTTGTGCTTCCGAGGTCGCACCCAACAGCCACATGAGCAGAAAGAACGCCATCATCGCCGTCATCATGTCGGCGAGAGCGATCTTCCATGCGCCACCGTGACCACCACCATGGCCCCCTTGGACCTTTTTGATGATAATACTGGCAGCGGGAGCGGCTTCGCCCCCTTTTTCTGGCTTTTTGGGTTCAGCCATGGTTATTTGCCTCTGAGACCGTCAAACACTTCGCCGAAAGACGGCTTGTTGTGATGTCCAATGCCAGCGCGGGCAGCTTCAATCACCAGCGGTTGCGGGTGACCATGCAGCGTCGCAACAATCAATTGGCGCACAACCTGATAAATTTCAGCATCGTCATCCAAAATTTGCTTCAAGCGACCGCCCATAGGTTCGATCACGCCGTAAGCCAGCAACACGCCCATGAACGTTCCCACCAGCGCCGAACCAATCAACGCACCAAGAACTGGTGGCGGCTGGTCGATCGCGCCCATGGTTTTCACCACGCCCAACACGCACGCAACGATCCCCAGAGCAGGGCAGGCACCTGCTGTTGCTGCAAGAGCTTCCACGGGACGCATGGCTTCGTGATGGTGATGCTTGATAGCAATATCGAGCACGTCGTCCACCGCATAGGCATTGAGACCACCGGAGGACACAACCATCAGACGGATGGTGTCGGTAATCATGTGGATCAGTGTATGGTCTTTCATCAGCTTCGGATATTCAGCGAAGATCGCGGACGAGTGCGGATCTTCAACGTGGGATTCCAAAGCAACGGGGCCGTCAACACGCAAAATTTTCAAAAGACGAGAAACAAGGAAGATCACATCCAAGAAATCTTGCTTGTGATAGCTTGGGCCTGAAAAAACTTTGCCCATGCCACCGCCAACGCCTTTAATTGTATCCATCCCATTGCCAACCAGCATAGCGCCCACAGCGGCGCCGCCAATTGTAGCCAATTCCGATGGGGCAGCATGGATAATAGGCGCCAAATCGCCACCATGGGCAACAAACACGCCAAACACGCACCCTAACACAACAATAAGACCAACGGCACTCATCTTAGCCCTCTTTGCTTTCCCGATCCTTAGGAATCGACGCCTTCTAAGCAAAAATCAATCGAGTCATTTATACAGCCAACGCCTTTGTCGCAAACCAGAGACAAAGGCGTTGCAGTGTTTACAGTCTCAGTCTTCTTAGGGGTTCAGTCTAAGAAGGGAGGCTAGAGCTTTAGCCTTAGAGCTTGTCGGTCACGCGGGACGCCACTTCAACTTGCGTCTGAAGCGCGCGCGCATTGCCGTTATAAAGCTGTTGGGCTTTAATCATCTGAACCAGTTCGTTGGTCATATCGACGTTGGATGCCTCAAGCGAACCAGACATCACTGTCCCTGTTCCGGGTGAACCGCCAGCCGACAGCGAAACGTTGCCCGAACCACCCGATGCGGCAAAATCAGTATTGCCAATCGGTTGCAAAGCGCCGGGATTGGGGAAGTTCGCAATGGCCAGATAGCCAATCGGGAAGGGGATCTGAAGACCAGAATAGGAGCCTTGGATCAGTCCATTGGAGTCAATTGACAGGGACTGCAACAGACCATCCGTCATTGCATCCGGTGGGTTTTCTGCAGCTAATGGTCCTTTGGCAATAGCGGCATTGATTTGCGCCCCATTGTTCACAGCATCATAATAATAGGTCTTGGAATTAATGATCACGGTGCCCGGATTGCTTGTGGGGGGAACCGTGATGTTAATCGGAATGTTGTTCAACAACAGATCCTGGCCGCTTGCATCAGTAGCGGCTGGGCCAAAGCTTTCTGGAACGGCATTCCCATTCGCATCGGTTGAGGCGGCGCTATAGGGGCCTTGGAACAGAGCAATAGGGGTCTGCGCTGGGCCATAATTAATGCCGAACGGGATTTTGACACTGGTCAAATCCCCAGAGGTAATCTGGCTCGGCATAGAATAGGACCAATTGGTCGAGCCATTCCACTTGATGGCCTGTGTGCTGGCCGTCATTTGCACCAAGTTTCCGCTGTTGTCAGCGAGATAGCCTTCTTTATCAACTTGGAAGTTGCCAGCCCGGGTATAAATCTGATTGCCGCCGGCTGATAATGTGAAGAAACCGGAGCCAGAAATGGCCAAATCGGTCACTTTCCCGGTGTTTTGCATCGAACCCTGCGAGGTGTCGCGGGTAATATTCGCAACAACAGCACCTTGACCAACGGCGGTCTTGGGACTTGCAGACGGATCATTCGGGAACACATCGGCGAATGATGTCACAGAGCGCTTGAAACCATCGGTTCCGGCGTTTGCGAGGTTGTTGCCCAAAACGTCAAGAGACTTTTGCGCAACCTTCATTCCTGACATCGTAACTGAGAGAGACATGGCTTACCCCATTGCTCGAATAAAATGGACTAGCCACTTCTCAGCAAGTTGCGTGCCAGATTTTTTTAGAAGGGGGTAAACTATTTGAACTTGCTCAAAAAGGAGCAAAATTGTTTATTTTAGGCAAAATTCATGAGGTTTTGTCACCTATTGCCGCCCCATTCACCTCACTATCGTTGATTTTTTGAGTTCGGCAAGCTCTTTTTGAGCTGTCTCTTATACACATCTGACGCTGCCGACGAT
>CAWUMW010000062.1:0-11109 GCA_963923415.1 uncultured Hyphomicrobiales bacterium
GATGGAACGCCTTATGGTGTTGCCCCCGATATGGCGAAAGCCATTGGAGCTGCCCTTGATGTGCCGGTGACCTTAGTTCCCTTTGCCTCACCCGGGGCCGTGGTTGATGCTGCAGCGCAAGATGTTTGGGATATCTGCCTGATCGGAGCCGAACCCGCCCGCGCGCAAACGATTGCCTTTACCAAAGCCTATGTGGAAATACTTGCCACCTATCTGGTGCCCGCGGGCTCGCCTCTGCGCACGCTTGCTGAGGTCGATCGGCCCGGCATTCGCATCGCCGTCGCTGAACGCGCGGCTTATGATTTATGGCTTGTCGCCAATATCAAACACGCAACGCTTGTCCATGCCCAAGGCATTGATGCTGCCTTTGATCTGTTTGTTGATCAAAAGCTCGAAGCCCTCGCTTGCCTTAAACCACGCTTACTGACTGATATAGAAAAATTGCCCGGCGCGCGGATACTCGATGGACATTTTACCTCTGTTCAACAAGCCATCGGCACGCATAAATCCAATCAAATCGGGGCTCAATTTTTGATGGACTTTGTCAAAGACGCCATAACCAGCGGGCGCGTGGCTGATTTGATTGCGCATCATCGCGTGCAAGGTCTCTCTGTAGCGCCAGCTTAATCTTCGCTTTATTCTTGATTTGTTGTTTGTTTGAACCTGTCACCCTCTCTGTTCGATTTCTCTTGTTCATGAGCCTGCCATGCCGACCTATTCGCTGAGTGTTAACGGCACCGTCCGTAAAATCCAATCGGCTGACCCCGACCAACCCTTGCTCTATGTCTTGCGCAATGAGCTTTCGCTCACAGGGGCCAAATTCGGTTGCGGCCTTGGTCAATGCGGAGCCTGCAGCGTGCTGATTGATGGCGAGGCCGTCCGCGCCTGTCAGATTCCCGTCAGTCAATTGGCCGGCAAAAAAATTGTCACACTCGAAGGTTTGGGATCTCCAGACCATCCCCATCCCGTTCAAGCCGCTTTCATAAAAGAACAAGCCGCACAATGCGGTTATTGCACCAATGGCATGGTGATCAATACGGTGGCTTTATTAAAGCGCACACCCAAACCCGATCTTGCAACCATCAAACAAGCGCTGGTCAATAATTTATGTCGCTGCGGCACCCATGACAGAATTTTGCATGCCGCCTTGCGCGCCAGTGGACAGAGGTAAGACCATGCCCCCCCATCATCCTTTATCTGCAGCGTCCTCCTCATCCCCTTCACCATCTTCATCGTCTTCCTCATCTTCATTCTCTTGCACGCAACCCGCCCTCGATCGTCGACAGTTTCTTGCTGCATCCAGCGCGCTTTTGGTCGCCTTTAGCCTCACAGACGCGCACGCCCAACAACGGCTGACACCGACACTCAAACCAGGCAAAACACTCAAAACCGATGCTGTGGATGCCTTCCTGTCGCTGGATGCCAAAGGCCATGTCACCGTTTATTGCGGTAAAGTCGATTTAGGAACGGGCCTACGGATTGCGATTCCTCAAATGGTAGCGGAAGAACTCTGCGTGCCCTTATCCGTTATAACTTTGATTGAAGGCGATACGGCCCTCACACCCGATCAAGGACCAACGGCAGGCAGTTCGGGGATCATGCGCGGTGGCGTGCAAATCCGCCAAGCGGCCGCCACCGCGCGCGAAGCGCTGCTGCGTCTTGGTGCTGACCACTTGCATCAACCGCGCGAAAATTTAAGCGCTGAAAATGGATATGTTACCACCAGCAAAGGCGGACCGCGTGTGTCTTATGCACGTCTATTACAAGCAAAGCCCTTTGCGCTGGCGGTGGATGACAAAGCCCCTTTGAAAAACCCGACCACGTATAAAATTGTCGGCCAACCGCTCCCGCGTCCTGATATTGCGGCCAAAGTCACTGGGCGCCATCCTTATATGCATGATGTCAAAGTTGAAGGCATGATGCATGCCCGCGTGCTACGTCCTGCAGCGATTGGTGCCACTTTACTCTCTGTTGATGAAACCTCGATTGCCGCACTGCCGGAGGTGCGCATTGTCCGATTGAAAAATTTTCTGGCTGTTGTTAGCACACAGGAATGGAGCGCCATCAAAGCCAGCCAGCTTTTAAAAACAACATGGTCAGATCCCGCAACGCTCCCCACACATCAAGGCGTCAAAGCATGGATGCGTCAAACCGAAGCCAGTGGACAAGAAACCCTCGTTAAAAAAGGCAATAGCCAAGCCATCTTGGCAGCCAAAGAGAGTGTGCAGAGCGCGACATATTATTGGCCTTTACAAAGTCATGCCTCCATGGGCCCCTCTTGTGGATTGGCTGATGTACGCGCCGACGGCGCCACGATCTGGAGCGCGTCACAAGCCACCCATCGTCTGCGCGGGGTCTGTGCACGCCTGCTTGATCTCCCGATCGATCAGGTCCGTGTGATCTATCGGGATGGGTCTGGATGTTATGGCACCAATGGCCATGACGATGTGTGTGCAGATGCCGCGTTAATTTCCAAAGCCATTGGTCGCCCTGTGCGGGTGCAATGGTCGCGGGCGGATGAATTGGGATGGGATCCGAAAGGCCCGCCGCAATTGCTTACCCTGCGCGGCTGCTTAACGCCCACTGGACGGATTGAGGCATGGGAAACACAGATGTGGCTTCCCAAAGCCACCGCCAGCCTGCCTAATATTCCCTTGCTTGGTCCGCAGGATGCGGGGATTGCTCAACCGCAAGGACTCTCAACCGGCTTAATTACACAAAATGCGCATCCGCCTTATGCGCATGAGCATCTCAGCGTTAATGTGCATTGGCTGAAAGACTCGCCCCTGCGCCCCAGCAATATCCGTGCTCCGGGAAAAATCGCCAATAGTTTTGCTGTTGAAAGTTTTGTTGATGAATTGGCAGCCCGCGGTGGACGCGACGCCCTAGCATTGCGGCTTGAAGGATTAAGTGATCCGCGCGGACTGGCTGTCTGTCGGAAAGTGGCTGACCTGATGCAATGGCAAACACGCGCCTCTCCCGCTCCATCCGGCACGATCGGGCGGGGCTTTTCCTATGTGCATTACAAATTCAATGAGACTTATGTGGCGATTGGCATGGAGGTTGACGTCAACCGCGCCAAAGCGAGCCTGACAATCAAGCGTATTGTCTGCGCGCATGATTGCGGATTGATGATCAATCCCGATGCCACACGCCAACAGGTTGAAGGCAATATTCTGCAAACCCTCAGCCGAACGCTGTTTGAGGAGACCCAGTTTGACCGTTCCAAAGTCACCAGTATCGATTGGCAAAGCTATCCCTTGCTGACCTTTCCGGATGTGCCGCCCTTGGAGATCGCTCTGATCAATCAGCCGCATTTACCCCCTCTCGGGGCTGGTGAAGCGGCTTGTGCGGCGGTACCGGCCGCTTTGGCCAATGCGATTTTTGATGCTTGTGGCGCGCGCTTACGGGAGGTGCCATTTACACCAGCGCGGCTGCAAGCCGCCTTAAAAGAAAAGGGTTCACAGTCCTAGGGTCAGACCCTCACCGATCCTCGCTTTGCACTCTGCAAAGCTTTAAGCGCCTACTCTGTCGTACAGACGGACAGACTCACCAGATCCGCCTCCGCTGGCACCACCGCTGCCAAAGACTGGCAGCGATCCGCTTGGCAGATTTGCCAATCCGCGACCGCATCGGAGCGGCGCAACTGCAAGGTGGCTTGTGGCGGGCGTGTGAGGGACCAATGCCATCGACCAGATTTTAACTGTGCGCCCTCCGGCGGCTCCATCCCGGCCCCATGCCCTTCAACCCGCGCGGCAACAATCTGTAAACCGGCACGGCTCAGCAGCCAGTCCTCCTCCCAACGGGTGTGCTGCACGGAATGAGTCCAGACCAAAGTAAAACTACTCACGCCAAGCCATTTGATGAGACTGCCCGCCGCCGCAAAACACAAGCCCAGTGGTTCAGCCATGCGCGCGACGCAAACGAATGAGATTACTCACACTCAAAACAGCAGCAATCAGCAAGCCTAATGTATCACTGAACGGAAATTCCGCGATCAACAATAAAGCCGACACACCAGCCATGATCCGTTCGATTTTATGAATGCGCGTGAAATAATAGCCAATAGCGGCCACACCTGACATGGCAATCACCACCACAGCCTTTGCCGTCACAACCGCCACTTCAATCGGATAACCCCATTCGGCTGTCAGCGCGCCGCCCGCTTGCAACATCAAAGCGGGTTCATAAACCGACAAAAAGGGAATGAGAAAACCAGCCAGCGCGATCCGCGTTGCTTGCCAACCAATTTCATCGGGAGACGCCCGGGCAATAGGCGCTGCGGCTAAAGCCGCCAATGCCACAGGCGGTGTTAAATCAGCAATAATGCCATAATAAAACACAAACATGTGACTGACGATCAACGGCACACCGAGCTTGAGCAAGGCCGGGGCTGCCAAAGAGGCGGTAATAATATAGGTCGGAATGGTAGGTAGGCCGGTGCCAAGAATGATCGATGTAATCATCACCAACAATAAGCACAAGAAGATCGAATCACGGCCAAAAGAAACAATAAAATTCCCCAAAGTGGTCGCTGCACCGGTCAAGGTCATGGTGCCAATCACGGTGCCGACAATCGCGCATGCCAAGCCAACCGGCAAAGCCTGTCGGGCCCCATCGGCCAAGGCATCGCGACACATGATCAACGTCTCGCGCCCGCTTGTGCTGTTCACATTCATGACCACCAAAACAGCCACCAGTCCGATCACCACGCCAATCCCCCACAGCAAAAAGCCGGAGGACAACACAGCCAAGCCGATCCAAAACACCATGCGTCCGCCCGCATGTCCCAGCCCCATTGCAAAAGCACCCCCTAAAATCATGATCATGGTCAGGGCTAGACCAACAGACCCTGCGAATAACGGGGTAAAGCCATCAAGCAGCAAATAGACCAAGACAGCGAGCGGCAACACCAAATGCCATTGCTCCCGCAAAGCCCGCCACGGATCCGGCAGTTCACTTTTTTTAAGCCCGTGCAAATGATGTTTACCAGCCTCCAGATGCACCATCCAAAAGGCCGAGCCGAAATATAAAATAGCTGGAATGATTGCGGCTTTGACAATTTCAGAATAAGGCACGCCGATATTTTCAGCCATGATGAACGCCACCGCTCCCATCACCGGCGGCATGATCTGACCACCCATGGATGCGGTTGCTTCCACACCACCCGCAAAACTTGATTTATAGCCTGAGCGCTTCATCAAAGGGATGGTGAACTGACCCACCGTCACCACATTGGCAACACCAGATCCAGAGATCATGCCCATCAGGGCCGATGAAATCACCGCAACTTTGGCAGCACCGCCGCGCGCTCCCCCAACCAAACCTAAGGCTAAATTATTAAACAGACTGATCATGCCAGCCCGCTCCAAAAACGCACCAAATAAAATAAACAGGAAAATATAAGTGGCCGATACGCCCGTTGGCGTTGCATAAATACCCTCAGTGCCAAAAGCCATATGTTCAATCACTTGCTCATAATCAAATCCCCGATGATTGAGTGGCGGCGGCAAATAACGACCAAACAAGGCATAAAAAACAAAAGCCAAACAGATCAAAGGAAGAGCAGCCCCCATCAAGCGCCACGCAACAATGAACAACACCACCAGACTGACCAAACCAGTCCACAAATCCAGATCACTTAATTCACTGGCCCGATTGATCAGATCGGCATAAAAAATCCATTGATAAAGACCAACCCCCAATCCTAGCAAACCAAGACCCCATCCAAGCGCTTGCCCCATCCAAGACTGTGATCGGTGATTACCAATCAAGACCGAGGCCGTGAGGACCAAAAAGCCCACATGCAGTGCCCGCAACACTTGTGTGGGCAAAATCGCATAGACAGAGGTGGCGATTTGAAAAGAGGCAAAACACAGCGCGATCAAAAACAGTAAGGTTCCAGACAGGCCAGCCCCCCATCCGCCCGGTAATCCATGCTCAATATCAAGTTCGGTAACAGTGGTTGCCGGTTCGCTCAGCGGGGAATGGGACATGGATCAATCCTGTCTTTCAATAGCACAAGGCGCGGGCCAAGCCCGCGCCAGACATGGGTCACGTTGATTTATTTGATCAAGCCTTTTTCACGAAAATATTTTTCGGCTCCCGGATGCAGCGGCACCGGCATGCCATCCAAAGCCCGCGCCAATGCAATATCTTTGCCCGCGCTATGGGAGGCTGCTAATTCGGGAAGATTATCAAAAGTTGATTTGGTCATATGATAAACCAAATCATCACTCAAATCCGACCGTGTCACCAGATAATTCACAACAGCGGCCGCCGCGACGTCTTTGGTCTGTCCGGTATAGGTATTGGCCGGAATGGTGGCCTTGATATAAGGCGCGCCAATTTTTTCGACATGGGCAGCCGGAACTTCCACAACAACAATTTCAACCGCCGAGGCCAAGTCCCGAATGGCCGCGACGCCCAAACCTGCCGATTGCAATGTGGCATCCAATTGGCGATTTTTCATCAGCTCGACGGATTCACCAAAGGGTAAATATTCGACCTTACCGAGATCCTGATAAGAAAGTCCTGCGGCATTCAAGATCGCGCGCGCATTCAATTCCGTTCCAGATTTAGGGGCGCCGACAGACAGGCTTTTGCCCTTCAGATCAGCTAATGTTTTAATACCGGACTCTTTGGTGGCCACAACCTGAATATAATTTGGATAAATGGCCGCAATGCCGCGTAATTTGCTGAGCTTGTTTTTAAACCCAGCCTCTTCATAGCCATCGCGCGCAAATGCCAGACTGTCGCCCAAGGTAAAGGCAATTTCTCCTTTACCCTGATTGAGCAAAATCAAATTTTCAACAGAGGCTTTGGTGGCCTGCACGCTCGGACGGGTGCCCGGGATCTTTTCCGAAAAAATCTTAGCCAGTGCGACACCCATCGGATAATAAACGCCCGAAGTTCCACCGGTTAGCACATTGACGAATTCATCCGCCCGCGCCTTGTTGTTGACACCCAAGCCCAGACCGAAGCCGATCACCATCACGGCAGCCGTCATTTTTTTGTACCATTGGATCATTCGATCGCCCCCCACTCTCAACACGCCCCTTCACCGGAGGCTCTCTGACGTCATAGCGCTGTTAGGCCTCACACCTGCATCACGATCCTTAAAGACATCTTGTGTTAAAGATGCCTTGCATCAAAAACATCTTGCCGGACTATAGAACATTTTTCGCAATGGTAAACTCAAGATCCCCACGCACACTGCCGCCCAACAGTAAAAGCCCTGCTGGTCCTGCTGTATTACCCTGCTCTCTTGCCCTGCTCTCATCATATCATCTTGAAATAAAATAAATTTTTTACCGATTGCGTTCTCCTTTCCCCTCTCTGGAGATGCCAACAGCCCCACACAGCCGGTCTTTTAGCGATCTGTCACCCGCTTTGATCTTCATCGCTTTTGCGCGCCTGACTGCGCTCTTTGACATAAACTCTGCCCGCAAACAGAAAAAATCATCGCCCGTTTTAAGGGCCTATCCCTATAAAGACGCATTGACTGGACGCGCAAAACATTCAACCATTCAATCCATCACAGAGTGGCTATTGCCTGCCGCTCGGCCTATACCATCACGTCAAGAAAATTTAGGAGGACCCTTTGATCAAGACAACCTTAACAAGTCTGGCCGTTCTTGTAGCCGTCAGCAGCACCGCACAAGCGGACATTAAAATTGGCGCCACGATTTCCGAAACCGGACCGGCCTCTTTCCTCGGCGACCCCGAAGCCAAAACCCTCAAATTATTGGTTGAAGACCTCAATGCCAAAGGCGGCATCAAAGGCGAAAAAATTAAATTGATCATGTATGATGATGGGGCCGATCCCAATAAGGCCAAATCTTTCGCAACGCGCCTGATCGAAGATGATCAAGTCTCCATCATTATCGGCGGTACCACGACCGGCACAACCATGGCCGTCAGTCCTGTCGCCGAAGAAGCCAAAGTGCCCTTTATCTCTCTGGCGGGTGCGATTGAAATTATTGAGCCTGTTAAGCCCTATACATTTAAAACACCGCATACCGATAAAATGGCCTGCGAAAAAATCTTCGAAGATTTGAAAAAGCGGAGCCTCACAAAAGTCGGCATGATTTCCGGCACAGACGGCTTTGGCGCGTCGATGCGCACCCAATGTCTGGCTGTCGCGGATAAATGGGGCATCTCCGTTATTGCGGATGAAACCTATGGCCCGAAAGACAATGACATGACCCCGCAGCTCACGAAAATTCGTGGCATTGCCGGACTTCAAGCCATTTTAAATCCGGGCTTTGGTGGCGGGCCAGCGATTGTCACACGCAATTATGCACAATTGGCGATTACCCAACCGCTCTACCAATCGCATGGCGTGGCCTCAAATGCCTTCATTGATCTGGTGGGCGCCAAAGCTGCGGAAGGAGTTCGCTTGCCCGGCACCGCTTTGTTGATGGGCGATCTTCTGGCCGCCAATGATCCCCAAAAACCGGTTGTGATGGCCTATAAAGGCGCTTTTGAAAAAGCAGCCGCTATGCCGGTCTCAACCTTTGGTGGCTATGCGCATGATGCGTTTCTGATCGCCGTACAGGCCATTGGCCAGGCTGGAACCAAACCGCAAGCCATCCGCGACGGTATTGAATCCATCAAGGGTCTGGTCGGTACAACCGGCACTTATAGTTTTTCTAAAACCGATCACCTTGGTTTAGATCTGTCGGCCTTCCGCATGTTGGAAATTAAAAATGGTGGATGGGCAAGCGTTCAATAAGCGCTCCGCCTCCGCATAAATTTTGAGGTTTTGCACCTGTTTGGCGCAAGACAATTTTTTCCCCCTCCGGTTGATAGAGCCGGAGGGATTTTTTGTTTTGGAGGTTTTTGTTTTAATTGCCTGCAAAGAAAGAAGATGCGCAATCGATGAGGATTTGATGTGTCTTTAAATGCCCAAATAGGCTTCGCGGATGCGCGGATCGGCAATCAAATCGTGCGATGGACCCGACATCAGGATTTTTCCTGTTTCCATCACATAGCCGCGATCGGCAATGGACAGCGCCCCAAACGCATTTTGTTCCACCAGCAACACGGTGACATCCAGCGCTTTTAACGTCTTGATCACTTCAAAAATCTGCGCAACCAAAATCGGCGCCAGACCCATAGAGGGTTCATCTAACAACAAACAAGCCGGGCGCCCCATCAAGGCCCGCGCAATTGCTAACATTTGTTGTTGCCCGCCTGACAAACCCCCGGCAGGCAGATTGCGCTTGTCGCGCAAAATCGGAAACATGACAAATGCATCTTCCATATCCCGATCAACCCGTGCATCGGCAAAAAGATAGGCTCCGAGCCGCAAATTTTCTTCAACCGTCAAATTGGTGAAAATCTGACGCCCTTCTGGTGATTGGGCCAGTCCGCGCTCTAACCGCCGAAAGGCAGGCACATGGGTGAGCACTTCCCCCCGAAACGTAATCTGACCCGCAGAGACAGCTTGAAGGCCCGACAAACAACGTAACAAGGTTGTTTTGCCGGCTCCATTAGCGCCCACCACCGCCACGATTTCTCCCGAGGCCACACTCAGATCAAGCCCATGCAACACTTCAATGCGGCCATAGCGTGACCGCAATCCTTCAACTGCGAGCATGAGGAGCCTCCTGTGCCTGTGCCCCGAGATAGGCTTCGATCACACGCGGGTTCTGGCTCACACTCGCCGGATCCCCTTCAGCAATTTTCTGACCATAATCCAACACCACAATATGATTGGAAATGCGCATGACCATTTTCATGTCATGTTCCACCAATAAAATTGCTGTGCCCGCGGCTGCCACTTCGGCAATTAAATGATCGATTTCTTCCGTTTCCACCGCATTGCATCCTGCCGCGGGTTCATCAAGCAACAACACCTTTGGATTGAGCGCCAACGCACGCGCGATTTCCAACCGCTTCAATGATCCGTAAGACAAAACGCCTGCTTCGCGTTCAGCTGCCCGTTCCAATCCCACACGCTTAAGCAAATGCCGGGCCTGGTGTTCAGCAGCTTGGCTGCGTTGCTTTGAGGAACTAAGGCCCAACAGATCCGCCAAGACCGGACCGCGCTCGTGCAAATGATATCCGACCATCACATTGTCCAACACGCTCATGGCCTGAAAAATTTGTAAATTCTGAAACGTGCGTGACAAGCCCCGGCGCGCCAATTGAAATGAAGGCAGGCCCGTGACATCCTCGCCTTGCAAATGAACCCGCCCCGTCTGCGGCAGATAAATTCCAGAGATCATATTAAACAACGTGGTCTTGCCCGCCCCATTAGGACCAATCACTGAAACAATCTCTCCAGCCTGCAAAGCAAAGCTGACATCTTGAACCGCATGCAAGCCGCCAAATTGTATCCCTAATCCTTCAACCGTGAGCAGACTCATTCTCCCCTCCCTCGAACCAGAGCGAGCAGACTAGGCAACAAACCAGCAGGCAGAAAAATCATCACCAGCATCATGATCAAACCCAACAGCACCTGTTCATAATTCTGGAACACGGTTAAAACCTGCGGCAATAATGTTAAAATCCCGGCGCCAAAAATAGCCCCCAACACCGAGCCGACACCGCCCAAGACTGCCATGGTGACCATTTCAATCGAATGCATATAACCTGCCACATCGGGCGTAATCATGCGATTTTGCAACGCCAGCAAAGATCCCGACAGCGAGGCATAGATTGCCGAAATCACAAAAGCCTGAACCTTTGCTGCGGCCACATCAATGCCAACCGTCCCCGCCGCGACCTCTGACCCATGCAGCGCCCGCAAAGCGCGCCCCGTCGGACTGTCATAAAGATTTAAAGCAATCCACGCTCCAACCAACAAAAACACACCGCTGAAATAATACCAAAACACTGGATTGGTCAGCGTTAATCCCCAATCCGACAACAGGGCCCGCAAACCAAGATCGGGCACTTTGATGCCATCCGGTCCGCCTGTGAGGGCTGTTTCATTGGACAACACCATCGAAACCAAAATGCCAAAGCCCAAACTGGCGACCGCTAAATAATAGCCTTTCAGACGTAAAATCGGACGTCCAACCCCATAGGCAACCAAAGCTGAAATCCCAGCACCCGCCACCATCGCAACCGCCGGAGGCATGCCAAAATGCACCGGCA
>CAWUMW010000063.1:0-11020 GCA_963923415.1 uncultured Hyphomicrobiales bacterium
TGACCGATGCGCGTTTGACCCTTTGCGGTCACACGCATGTGCCTCAATTATATCATATGACTCCCAAACGACCGGCGGCGGCCTTTACGCCTCTGGCGGGTCGGCCGATACCCTTTTCTCCGTTACGGCAGTATTTGGTTGTTGTTGGCGCAGTGGGCCAACCGCGGGATGCCTCTCCGGCAGCAGCATGGAGCTTGCTGGATCTAAAAAAACGGGACTATACCCAATATCGTGTGTCCTATGAGGTGGATGAGACGGCAAAGAAAATTCGGGCAGCCCATTTGCCCGAACGCTTGGCCAAGCGATTATTGGTAGGGGGTTAGCATGGAAAGTCATCGTCTTGAATCGGGACGGGTGATTGATGGGTTTAAATTGGAGGCCTTGGTTCATACCGGCGGCATGGCTGCATTATGGCGGGTGACCAAACCGGGTGAAACACGACCCATGCTGATGAAGGTTCCCTTTTTGGGGGAGGGAGATGATCCGTCCGCGATTGTTGGCTTTGAA
Organism: uncultured Hyphomicrobiales bacterium; assembly: GCA_963923415.1. Taxonomy (GTDB): domain Bacteria; phylum Pseudomonadota; class Alphaproteobacteria; order Rhizobiales; family Beijerinckiaceae; genus CAIYZJ01. The sequence goes on from CAWUMW010000063.1 coordinate 508, forward strand.
ATTGAACATATGATTTTGCCGCGCTTAAGCGGCCCGCATGTACCGGCCTGTTTGGCGGCTGGAGATTTTGCGGTTCTACCTTATTTGGTGATGGAGCAGTTACCCGGAAAATCTTTAGACGCGCGCGCCAAATTGGCACCGATTGCACCGGAAGATGTGATTTGGTTGGGCGCTAAAATTGCCGCCGCTTTGCAAGACATCCATCGTCAGCATGTGATTCATTTTGATGTCAAACCAGCCAATATTATTCTTCGCGAAGAAGGGCCGGCTGTGCTGCTTGATTATGGCTTGGCGCGTCATGATGAATTGCCTGATCTTCTGGCAGAAGAATCCGATTTGCCGATTGGCACCAGTGCCTATATGGCCCCTGAACAAGTGTTGGGGAACCGCACTGATCCGCGCAGTGATATTTTTTCGCTTGGTGCGGTTCTCTATGAATTGACAACGGGGCATTTGCCTTTTGGCAATCCGTCGACGCGGGCCGGGATGCGGCAGCGCCTTTATCACGAACCCAAACCGCCGCGGGCCTTATTGCCTCATCTTCCTGCGTGGTTGCAGGAAATCATTTTGAAATGTCTCGAAGTTGATCCTGATAAGCGCTATCAAACAGCGGGGCAATTGGCGCATGCTTTGCGTCATCCCGATCAAGTGGTGCTAACCGAACGGGCCGAGCGGGTGAAAGTCCCTGGTTTGGTGAAACGGGTGCGCAGTTGGTGGCAGAGCCAGCATCAAACGCCTACGACCCATGTTCGGATGATGGATCGATTGGATCGGGCACCTTTGATTTTGACGGCGCTTGATTTTTCTGATGAACAGGCCGAAGCGATGACCGAAGCGGTTCGCCGCATGGTCGCCCGCTTGCTCGAAACCGACACACAAGCCCGCCTTGTATGTCTGACCATTTTGAAAACATCCTTGGTGAAATTAGATGAGGCGCTCGATCAGGGCGGGCGTAACATTTACCTCAAAAGATTAGTTGCTTTGAAGGAATGGGCGCGCGCGCTGGATTTGTCTGAGGAGACCGTGAGTTTTCATGTGATCGAGGCGGTTGAGCCCGCCCAAGCGATTCTTGATTATGCGCGCTTTAATCAAGTGGATCATATCGTGATGGGCGCGCGCGGCCATTCAACATTGCGGCGGTATCTTGGCAGCGTATCGGCACGGATTGTGGCGGAGGCGCCTTGTAGTGTGACGGTTGTGAGACTCCCGCAAGGTGATGAGGTTGTGGGCGATCAAGAGGTCGCCAATCAAGCGGGTGACGAAGAGACAGGCGGATAGGGATGCTGGCGGCCTGTGCGGTCTGTCACAAGATAATGGTGTTCATCAAGGCGTCTGACGGCATTTGAGAGCAAATCAATTTTGCCAAATCCACCCGGCAGATCGAGAACATAGCGTGGTAACACAGCTGAAGCACTGGTTTGGTGCCAAGCGCGCATTAAGGCGATACCCTCGGATAAGGGAAAACGAAAATGTCCGGTGCCTTTGGCCAGGTCGGGATGATGCATGTAATAGGGGATGAGACCCGTTTCATCAAAGCAGGTTTTTAACTGCTGCAACACATCAAGATCCGTATTGATACCCGCTAGCAAAACCGATTGGCTGATGAGTGTCAGACCGTGCTGTTGTAAGCAGGTAATGGCGGCGCGGGTGGCTAGAGAAAATTCGCGTGGATGATTGATGTGCAAAGCCAGTCGGGTTGGTTTGCCTGAGGCGGCCAGCGCTGCGGCTAATATTGGTGTGACGAGATGAGGCGAGGCAACGGGTAGGCGTGAATGCCAACGAATGGTTTCTATATGAGAGATCTGTCCAAGCCGGCGCGCCAGTTTTTCAAGACGTTTGGGCGCCATGATCAGTGGATCCCCACCGGTGATAATCACTTCGCGCACCGCAGGGGTTGCATCGATATAAGATAAAGCGGCTTCGATCTGCTGGGGTGTGAGGGCCGTGCCCTTGTCTGGTCCGACCATTTCCCGACGAAAACAAAAACGGCAATAGACCGGGCAGGTGCCAACCACTTTTAAAAGGACTCGGTCAGGATAACGATGAATCAGGCCCGGGGTTTTTTGATGGGCGTGATCGCCAATCGGATCCTCATATTCGTTGATCTCTGTGACATATTCACGGGGATCAGGAATGAATTGTTGACGAATGGGATCATGAGGGTCGTGCGGATCCATTAAATCGATCAAGGCCGGTGTAATCGCCACGGCATAGGCATTGGGCTGTTGATCCATCAAAGCGGCGTCTTCGGCCAACAGCAAGCCTGCATCAACCAATTCAGCTAAACGCCGCAAGGTCGGGCGGCGCTCAGGCTTTTGGTGCAACACGGAGGGAGAACACGACATGGGCGCTTCAGGATCAAATAAGTAAGATTAAAAAGAAGGAGAGGTTAGGATAGAGCCAGCGGCGTCCATATCACATCTGTGATGCGGGGGGCACCCAGACACAGCATCACCAATCGATCAAAGCCTAAGGCAATGCCAGACGTAGGGGGCATGGCAGACAGCGCGGCTAGAAAATCCGCATCGATTGGATAGGCCACGCCGTAAATGTGTTGTTTGAGCTGCATATCTGCTTCAAAGCGGGCGCGTTGTTCGACCGGATCGGTTAATTCACCAAAGGCATTGGCCAGTTCGACCCCACAGGCATAGAGTTCAAACCGTTCAGATAATAAAGGATTATCGGGTTTGCGGCGCGCGAGGGCAGCTTCATGGGCCGGATAGTCATAAAGACAACAGACCCGTCCTAAACCCAGATAGGGTTCGATTTTTTCAACCAGAACCCGGCTGAACAGGTCCGACCACTGATCATCGGGGGCTGAGCGCAATCCAGCCTCATGGACCCGCCACCGCAGGGCTTCGGTATCGGGTTGCCCGTTGGGGGTTGTCGCTAAAAGATCAATTTTTGCATATTTTTCAAACGCTTCTGCAACTGTGAGGCGTTCAAACGCGCGTTCGGGATCAGCTGTCCGGCCCCGGAATTGAAGGGTTGTGCTTTGGCAGGTTTGAGCTGCGAGCGCGACAAGCGCGGCGCAATCGGACATCAGCTGCGTCAGGGGGGCGTGCACCCGATACCATTCCAACATCGTAAATTCAGGCACATGAAGGGGGCCGCTTTCGCGATCTCGGAAAACCCGGGCAAAGTCAAAAATGGCGGTTTCGCCAGCCGCAATCAGCTTTTTGCAGGCAAATTCAGGGGATGTATGCAGAAAAAACGGTTGTTTTTGGCCATCTGGCTGTGTGAGATCGACTTGGAGACCATGCAAATGAGTCTCATTGCCGGGCGAGATTTGCAACTGGCCAGCCTCGACTTCGATAAAGTCTTGGTCGGTGAACCACTGTCTAAGCGCGGATTTGATCCGGTTGCGGGCCAGCAGCAGCGGTCGCCGATCTTGATGATAAGCAGGGGTCCAGAAGGGATCAATCATGGGCATAGCGGGTAAGTTTTGCGCGGAATGATGAGAAAATCTGCATTTTAGGCTGGCTTCACCGGGCTAAATATGGGAGAAGCGCCGGCGCGGATCGCATTGCGATCTCTCCCAGTTTCAAGCCAGCCGATGGTGGCGGCTTGTGTTGCATAAGGAATAGAGTCGTGAAGGTCATCGCCAGTTCGCTTCGCAAAGGCAATATTGTCGAGAAAGATGGTCATCTTTATGTCATTCTCACTGCGGAAAACATCCATCCCGGCAAAGGCACACCGGTCACGCAGCTTGATATGCGCCGGATTAGCGACGGCGTCAAAGTGTCGGAGCGCTATCGCACCACGGAACAGGTCGAGCGGGCTTTTGTCGAGGATAAGGATTACAACTATCTCTACGAAGATTCCGATGGCTATAATTTCATGAATAATGAAACCTTCGAGCAGATTTCTGTATCGAGGGATGTGGTGGGGGATCGCGCGCCGTTTCTGCAAGAAAATATGAAATGCGTGTTGTCGGTGTTTGAAGGCAATGCGGTGGCCATTGAATTGCCAGCCCGGATCGTTCTGGAAATTGTTGAAACGGAACCAACCGTTAAGGGCCAGACCGCCTCCTCTTCCTATAAGCCTGCTAAATTATCCAATGGCGTGCGCACGATGGTGCCGCCCCATATCGCCACGGGGACCCGTGTGGTGATTATGACCGAAGACGCCTCTTATGTGGAGCGTGCCAAGGACTAACCAAAAAGCGGGTGAGGAGATCCATCCATGCGTGCAGTACTTGATATCATAATGATTGTGCTGGAGCTCTATAGTTGGGTGATCCTTGCCACGGTGGTGTTAAGCTGGCTGACGGCGTTCAACGTCATCAATATGCGCAATCGCTTTGTCTATATGGTCAATGAAAGCTGCTATCGCTTGACCGAGCCGGTCATGCGGCCGATCAGGCGGGTGTTACCCTTTATGGGCGGACTTGATCTGTCTCCGATCATTGTCTTGTTGGCGATTACTTTTTTACAAAAGGTGATCAGTTACTACATCTATCCGAATGTCTTCTGATTTAGTCCCCTATCAGCGGCGCAAAGACGGGGTGCTGTTGCATATTCGTCTGACGCCCAAGGGGGGACGTGATGCGGTGGAGGGTGTTGCAACTTTGGCCGATGGCCAGTCTGTAGTGAAAGTGCGGGTGCGCGCGGTGCCGGAAGATGGTGCAGCCAATAAGGGATTGCTGGCTGTCATGGCTGATTTTCTTGCGATCCCCAAGTCGAAAATTCGTTTGGAGACGGGGGCTACGGCGCGCCATAAAAGTCTGCTGATTGATATGGATTTTGAAGCCTTCCAGACCCGATTGGCTCCTTTGATCCAAGGAGCGATTCAAGCCGCAGAGCCTAAGCCTGAATAAGAGAAGGTCTGTTTTATCCATGCGCCCCGTTAATATGTGTACCCCTTTAAAACAAGAAGGATCCTTTTCATGCGTGCACAGCTGATCGATGGGAAAATGATGGCCGCGCGGGTGCGGGACAAGGTGGCAACCTATGCGGCGCATTATCAGGCCGATCATGGCTATCAGGCGGGTTTGGCGGTCGTGTTGGTAGGCAGTGATCCGGCCAGCCAGGTCTATGTGCGTTCTAAAGTCAAAATGACTGGTGAAGTGGGCATGCGCTCCATCGAGCATGTCTTGCCCGCAGATACGTCCGAAGCGGATGTGCTGGCCTTGGTCGCGCGGTTGAATGCGGATCCTGAGATTGATGGGATTTTGGTTCAGCTGCCTTTGCCCAAACAGATTGATGCCGATCACGTGATTGCAGCGATTGATCCCGACAAAGATGTCGATGGTTTTCATCCGATTAATGTCGGACGTTTGGCAACCGGCACAGGCGGGCTTGTACCCTGTACGCCGCTGGGCAGCTTGATGCTTTTAAAGTCGGTCTGTCCTGATTTGGCAGGCCGCGAGGCGATTATTATCGGGCGCTCAAATATTGTGGGAAAGCCGATGGCCCATTTGCTGCTGGCGGAAAGCTGCACGGTCACCATTGCTCATTCCCGTAGTCGGGATTTGCCGGCTTTGTGTCGGCGGGCCGATATTGTGGTGGCCGCGGTTGGACGTCCGGAAATGGTGCAAGGTGATTGGATTAAAGAGGGTGCGCTGGTCATTGATGTGGGAATCAATCGGGTAGCGGATCCGGCGGCGGGCGAGGGCAAAACCCGTTTGGTGGGGGATGTGAATTTTGAACAAGCGCGCCAACGGGCCAGTTTTATCACGCCGGTTCCGGGCGGGGTCGGGCCGATGACCATTGCCTGCTTATTAGCCAATACCCTGACGGCTGCAGCGCGCCGGCGTGGTTGGACCGTGCCAATTTTTTGATCAACGGATCCTTAGATCGAAAGATCAAGGGGCGTCCCTCTTGCTGCAATGCACTAAAATGCGCAAGGATATCGGCTCTGGTGCACAGATTGAGGATGTCCGGTGATGCAACTTGCGAAAACCAGTTCGGGTCGTTTTTTTGAGGATTTTCGGTTTGGGGATGTGATTGCCCATGCCACGCCACGGACTATCACCCAAGGTGACCGGGCGCTTTACAACAGTCTTTATGGAAGCCGATTCGCAGTTCAGTCCTCGGATGTGTTTGCCGAAAAAATCGGCTATGCGGCGGCTCCGCTGGATGATTTGCTTGTTTTTCATATGGTGTTTGGCAAAACCGTCCCCGACATTTCGATCAATGCGGTGGCGAATCTGGGCTATGCCCAATGCCGCTTTTTGGCGCCAGTTTATCCCGGCGATACCTTGACCGCCACCTCGGAAGTCATTGGTTTAAAAGAGAATTCCAATGGCGAGAGCGGGGTGGTCTATGTCCGGTCGCGCGGGTTTAATCAGCATGAGGACTGCGTGCTTGATTATGTGCGCTGGGTGATGGTGCGCAAAGCCGATCGAGAGGGCGCGACAAGTAAGCCGCATCTGCCGCCGCTTGATCCTTTGGTGGCGGTGGAGGCCTTGGGCGATGCCTGCCCGCTGATTTCCGTTACAGATTATGATCCGATACTGTCAGGGTCCATCTTTCGCTTTCATGATTATGAATTGGGGGAACAGATCGACCATGTGGATGGCGTGACGATTGAGGAGGCCGAGCATCAAATGGCCACCCGCCTCTATCAAAATACGGCAAAAGTGCATTTTGATGGCTTGGCGCAGGCTTCGAGCCGGTTCGGTAAGCGCTTGATTTATGGCGGGGTTGTGATGTCTTTGGCCCGCGCTTTGTCCTTTAACGGTCTGGGCAATGCATTCCACATCGCCGCAATCAATGCGGGACGGCATGTCGCCCCCCTGTTCGCCGGGGATACGGTCTATGCCTGGAGCGAAGTGTTAGACAAAGCGGTTCTGCCCGGACGGGATGATGTCGGCGCCTTGCGGTTGCGCTTAGTGGCAACAAAAAATCGGCCTTGCGCCGATTTTCCGCGTCTTGAAGGACAGGGCTATGACCCTTCTGTCATCCTTGATTTGGACTATTGGGCCCTGATTGTTCGCTAGAATATTGATAAATATCATAAATTTTATTTTTTTGCACAACAGGCGGCTCCGTCCCCTAGCCGAAGGAAGTGTGGCGACCAGATTGTGATTGTCAGCATTTTGGTTTAGGAAGCTCTCTCTCAGTTTAATTTCTTGGAAAGCGGAATTGATTATGGCTCATTCCAAACCGCAGGCGGAGCGTCCTCTTTCGCCGCATTTACAAATTTATCGTCCGGCGCTGACTATGGTGATGTCGATCTGGCATCGGATTACCGGAGCAGCGCTTTATGTTGGCACGGGCCTGCTGGCGATCTGGCTGGTCTCGGCAGCGATCAGCGCTCAAGCCTTTGCTATGGTGCATGGCTGGATGGGCAGTTGGTTCGGCCAGATTGTGCTGATCGGCTATAGCTGGGCTTTGTTGCATCATATGTTTGGCGGCATCCGTCATTTCATCTGGGATATGGGCCGGGGCTTTGGGGCAACGGAGCGTCATCTGTTTGCCGTTCTGACAATTGTATTTTCACTTCTAACTACATTGGTTGTGTGGTTGGTAGTTTATTGGGTCAGGTAACAATCATGTCTGAAACTTTTTCCATGAAAACGCCGATGAAGAAAGTGCGCGGTCTTGGCTCTGCAAAGTCAGGGACCGATCATTTCTGGAAACAGCGTGTCACCGCTTTAGCCAATGTCGTGTTGGCTGTGAGCTTGGTTGTGGTGCTGGCCTGTGCCGGAACCAAAGATCCGGTCGCGATGCGGTCTTTATTGGCCCATCCCCTCATTGCTTTGCTATTGGTGCTGTTTATCATCAGTGGCGTTGTGCATATGCGTTTGGGCATGCAGGTCATCATTGAAGACTATCTGCATGCAGAAGGGTCCAAAATGCTGGCTCTGGCTCTCAACACCTTTTTTGCTGTGTTGGTGGCCGTTGTGTCTTTGTTTGCAGTTTTGAAATTGAGCTTTGGAGGCTGATGGCGATGGCGTCTTCACAGTCTGCGGCAAGTCCTGCCAGTTCTGGTTTGGCCTATCCGATTGTTGATCACACATTTGACGTAGTGGTTGTTGGTGCTGGGGGCGCAGGATTGCGTGCAACGGTTGGTTGCGCGCAGGCCGGTTTACGCACAGCCTGTATTTCAAAGGTGTTTCCAACCCGTTCCCATACGGTCGCGGCCCAAGGGGGGATTTCTGCCTCACTCGGCAATATGGGACCCGATGATTGGCGTTGGCACATGTATGATACCGTGAAGGGATCAGATTGGCTGGGCGATCAAGATTCCATCGAATATTTGTGTCGCAATGCGCCTGCAGCTGTTTATGAGCTGGAACATTGGGGTGTGCCGTTCTCGCGCACCGAAGAAGGTAAAATTTACCAGCGTCCGTTCGGTGGCATGACCACCGATTTCGGTAAGGGCATTGCCCAGCGCACCTGTGCGGCTGCCGACCGGACAGGTCATGCGATCTTGCACACGCTCTATGGACAGGCTGTGCGCAATGCGACAGAATTTTTCATCGAATATTTTGCCATTGATTTGATCATGGATGAGGAGGGACGCTGCCGCGGTGTGGTTGCCCTGAAAATGGATGATGGCACGATCCATCGTTTCCGTTCGCATTTGGTCATTCTGGCAACAGGCGGTTATGGACGCGCTTATTTCTCCGCCACCTCTGCGCATACCTGCACGGGGGATGGCAATGCGATGGTCTTGCGCGCTGGCTTGCCGTTGCAAGATATGGAATTTGTTCAATTCCATCCAACCGGAATTTATGGGGCCGGATGTTTGATCACGGAAGGATCGCGCGGGGAAGGTGGTTATCTGACCAATTCCGAAGGCGAGCGTTTCATGGAGCGTTATGCGCCCTCCGCCAAGGATCTCGCCTCGCGTGATGTGGTGTCACGCGCCATGACGATGGAGATCCGCGCGGGACGCGGCGTTGGTAAAAATAAAGACCATATCTATCTGCATCTTGATCATTTGGATCCAAAGATTTTGCATGAGCGTCTGCCCGGTATTTCCGAAAGCGCTAAGATCTTTGCCGGTGTGGATGTAACGCGTGAACCGATTCCGGTTTTACCAACGGTCCATTATAATATGGGTGGGATTCCAACCAACTTCCATGGTGAAGTGCTGACCAAGAAAAACGGGGATCCCGATTGTGTTGTGCCGGGCTTGATGGCGATTGGCGAAGCGGCTTGTGTGTCAGTGCATGGGGCTAATCGGTTGGGCTCTAACTCCTTGATCGATTTGGTGGTGTTTGGTCGTGCGGCTGGATTGCGGGCTGCTGAACTCGTTGCACCCGGTGAGCGTCATGCCGAATTGCCGAAAGATTCGGCTGATCTCGCTTTGACGCGGCTTGATGGTTTCCGTCATGCGAAAGGCTCAACACCAACAGCGCAACTGCGCGCTGAGATGCAAAAGACCATGCAGAATAACTGCGCGGTGTTCCGCACCGGTGAGGTTTTGGAAGAGGGTCATGCCCTCATTCACAAAGTCTGGGCTGGCAAGCAGGACGTGCGTGTGACGGATCGTTCCTTGATCTGGAATACCGATCTGATGGAAACATTGGAATTCGACAATCTGATTGCCCAAGCTGTTGTGACCATGGACTCAGCGCTCAACCGTCAGGAAAGCCGTGGCGCGCATGCGCGTGAGGACTTCCCGAATCGGGATGATGACAAATGGATGAAGCACACGCTGGCATGGCTGGATGAAAATAAAGCCAAGGTGGTGATCGATTATCGTCCTGTTCATACCTACACGATGAGCAATGACATCCAATATATCGAGCCGAAAGCTCGCGTGTATTAAGATCGCAGTGAAGGGTTGAGAACATGGTTCAGTTAAACCTCCCCAAAAATTCCCGCGTCACGCAGGGAAAAGTATGGCCAAAGCCACACGGCGCCACACATCTGCAAGAGTTTCGGATCTATCGCTATGATCCAGACGGTGAGAGCAATCCGCGCACCGACACATATTTTGTCGACCGTGATGATTGCGGCCCGATGATTCTTGATGCGCTGTTATGGATCAAAAACAAAATTGATCCGACCCTGACATTTCGTCGGTCATGCCGCGAAGGGATTTGTGGTTCTTGTGCCATGAATATTGATGGCTTGAATACGCTGGCTTGCACCAAAGGCATGGATGAAGTCTCGGGCGTGATTAAGATTTATCCCTTGCCGCATATGCCAGTGATTAAGGATCTGGTTCCGGATCTAACGCGGTTTTATGCGCAGCATGCCTCAATCGAGCCATGGCTGCACACATCTTCACCGCAGCCGGGTACGGAATGGCGGCAATCGCACGAAGATCGCGAAAAGCTCGATGGTCTTTATGAATGTATTTTGTGCGCCTGCTGCTCGACCTCGTGCCCGAGCTATTGGTGGAATGGTGATCGCTATCTTGGCCCTGCGGCTTTGTTGCAAGCCTATCGCTGGTTGATTGACTCGCGTGATGAAGCAACGGGAGAACGGCTTGATAATCTGGAAGATCCGTTCCGGCTCTATCGCTGCCACACCATTATGAATTGCGCCAATACCTGCCCGAAAGGCCTCAATCCGGCACGCGCGATTGCAGAAATTAAAAAGATGATGGT
>CAWUMW010000064.1:0-10946 GCA_963923415.1 uncultured Hyphomicrobiales bacterium
AGATGTAGAGAGGTCTCGTGGGCTCGGAGATGTGTATAAGAGACAGGGACTTGAGGGGTGACATAAGGCAGCAATTTTCTGCGCGATTTTTTGTGCCAATAAAACCGATGGAAGAGGCGTGCTATAATCTTTTAACGCTGGCACCCATTCTTCGGTTTCTTCGTCTTTTTGCGCTTCGATTAAAGGCCAGATTTCAACATGGCCGGGTAAATCCGCCCGTCTGGCTTCATGGGCCGGGGCTTGGGGTGGATGTTCCAAACCGTGATGATGCGCATCCTTTTGAAAAATAGCATCGACTGCTCTTAAAATTGTTTCAGAGGAACGGAAGGAGAGTTGCAATTTTACAGAGGAAAACTGTCCACCCTGCTCCGTTGGCAAGGCTTTGATTTGCCGCTCGAAAAAGTGAGCCGATTGTGAAAAGGAATCCGGGGCCGCGCCTTGAAAAGAATAAATAGATTGTTTGGGATCTCCGACCGCAAAAATCGTCCGCTTGAGTGTCGTACTGCCTTGGCCAGAGAAAAAGTCATCAGTAATGGCTTTTAAAATATCCCATTGCGCAGGGCTGGTATCTTGCGCCTCATCCACCAATAAGTGATCAATGCCTTGATCAAGCTTAAACAACACCCAGCGTGCATCCGAGCGCCGCAACAAAGACAATGTGCGTTCGATTAAATCCTCAAAATCAAGCGACCCCGTGCGCGTTTTTGCTTGATCATAATCCGCTCCAACTGCAAATCCGAGATAAAATAAAGCGCGGCTGATAGTCAGTGTGCGGATTAAAGCCAGCCTGTGGAGACAGATCGCAAGTCGATCCAATTCCTGTGCAAAGAGCGCGATCAGATCAGGATGCGCCTCGCTGGTCGCCTTGCGAACCAAATAGGACAGTTGATAGGGCATGCCATCTTTTTTGCAAAAAATATCTAAATAGGCTGAAAGCCAATCTTTCCCGGCCTGTCTGAGGCTTAAAACCTGTTCGATCTTCGGGACCGTTTTGTTTTCAATTTTACCGCCTTGAGCAAATAATGCAGATAATTTTTTGAGATCATCAGATGAGAGCGCCTGCGTGCTAATGTCTGCATCGACCTCTGTGCGCTGTGCATTGGGACTGACGCCAAGCGCTTGCGCGAGTGCCGCCGTCAATTGTTCCGGTGTTTCAGCCGCGCCAACGCTTAATCGCATTTTGCGGATCACGGCCCAAGCCTCATTTAAAAGATCAGTTAAAGTGGCTTCGCTGCGCAATTCCGCAACATCAAAAAGTGCTTTGGCTAAGGGACTTTTATCGTCGTGCAGGACGTGTGTGAGAAGATTGGTTTGAGCTTGTTTGATCAAGGCATTGATCTGAACTGAATCGAGCACTTTAAATTGAGCCGCGATATTGGCCTCAAAAGGAAAGAGATGCAGTAAGCGCTCACAAAACGCATGAATGGTTTGAATTTTTAATCCACCCGGCGTTTCAACAGCGCGTGCAAATAATTGACGCGCTTGAATCAATGTGGCGGTTGTCGGGGTATGGACGCCGAGTGCTTCCAACGTGTTTTTTAAGGTTGGATCATCAAAGCCAACCCATTGCGCTAAGGTATCGAAGACCCGTGTTGCCATATTGGCGGCGGCGGCTTTTGTATAGGTGAGTGCTAAAATTTTATTTGGTGGGACGCCTTGTAAAAGCAAGCGAATAATCCGCTGCACCAAGACATGGGTTTTCCCAGAGCCGGCATTGGCCGATACCCAAACGGACGCGGCAGGATCGGAGGCTTGATGCTGCAAGCTGGTTGCTTGCATGATCCGCGTTGAGTGGAGGGGGGAGGTTTGCGCGCTGGCCATTTTTTAGCTTTCTTGGTCTTGCTCGCCCAAAGACCATTCTTTAACGCGGGCGAGATGATCATAAGGGCCAACGCTGTCGCGGCGCGGTGGATAGAGACGCGATGTAAAACCACGGGACTCCACCCAATAGGCTTTGAATAAAGTGGTCATCCCCTGCCAGTGTTCCTGCACCAGGGTTTCAAGGGGTGTGTCTTTTAATTTTTCAGCTAAATCACTGAAGGTCCCGCCATCCTCGCCCCCCAATTTGATATAATCAATGCTGCGCAGGCGCCGGACGCCAAGCGCTTCAAAGCCACCTTTTTCAACTAAGGCAGCGCTGATTGTGAGTTGGGATTCAAGATGGGACAAAACCTCTTTGGCAGTTGGGACGCGGCCCGTTTTAAAATCATAGAGTGAAAAGCACCCGTCTTGATGCAGAGTGATCCGATCCGCGCGCCCGTGCACAATGAGGCTTTGGTCGGGTGAAAGATCAAGCCGATGCCGACCGGGATTTTCGGCCAGCACCATGCGGCTGTCTTGTCTTTGTGCCTGTTCAAATTCAAGGAACCACTCAATGATCCGCAGATAGCGGGGCCACCAAAAGGTTACAAATTCTGGCCTGTTGCTGAGGGTTGCAAAACAGCGTTGGCCAATTTCAAGAAGGGCTGTGCGGGCCTCTGATGGGAGAGCATGCGGATAAGCTTGGGTGAACTGACCCAGCGCATCATGAATAGCGCTTCCGAGATCACTGGCTGCAACCGGACGATGAATGGCATCAAGAGGATCTATCTTCAAAATGCGGCGCGCATAAATCGCATAAGGATCACGGCGTAAGGTGGTGATCTCTGTCACGCTGATTTGTTTGGGCAGCAATGCGGGGGGAGGCGTGGGGCTTGGTCGATGGATCGGCGGTAAGGGCTGTTCTGGCTGATCAAGAGCGCGCGCCCAATCAAGCCAGCACTGTCCGCGGTTGCGGATGATCCGGGTTGCGTCTTGGCCGATGACCGCTTGCAGGCGCTGCAAAAAGCGCGAGCGTACCACCGGATCTCCTTTGCGCTTGCTGCTGCGGGTCAATAGGACATCGGCAACCCCCATGGCTTGGCAAAAATCATGCGCTGTTTGCCCAAGTCTTTGTTCGGGGCTAGGCAGACCCAGGGCCTTGGCAATGGGACGATTGATAAAAGCATCGGTTTCAGCAAGCGGTGGCCAAACGCCTTCATCGCAACCGCCTAAAATCACGCGATCGGTTGGCAGCAAACGGGCTTCCAGCAAGCCCCAGATACGCAAGCGCGGATGCATAGTGGGATCGGGCGGGATCAAACGGCCTTGCATCAAGCCTTCAAGAAAACCAGCAAGATCCGTGTGCGCGCCATAAAGGGCGATGGGGGGCAGTTGCCTTATATCATCGAAAAGGCGGGCGAGTTCTCGCACGCCTGTGGAACGATCAGCGGGCCGTTCAAACACAGTGAGATGATGCTCATCCTTGCAGAGGGGTTCAAGCAGCTGTTCGAGACGCACACATTGCTCAATCAGTGTTTGTCCGTCGCTTGCTGCGATGAAATGTTCATAAAGACTTTGAAGCTGTGCAAGCACGCTCAAGGCCACATCAAAACCGGTGTGATATAGAGCGCGTTGCGTTGGGTTGAGGCGTTCTAGATTGACTGTTTTCAACCGTTCGGCGAGGCCCGTTAAAGAGGGGTCAGGGATCAGTCCACGCATGGCCAGCACATCCAGCGTTGTGCGGCCGCGCGCTTTGTCTGGTTCAGCGAGGCCTAAGCGCACCATCGGGTGATCGAGCAAAGCCAGCATTTTATGCGGATCATCAGGCGCACTCAGCCATTCGACCAGCAAGAGCAGTAATCGGCCAGCCAAAGCCCGCCGCAAAGGCAGGCCCGATGAATCGTCAACATGCACCGACCAGCGGGCCAATTCATAACTCACGCGCTCAGCCAGACTTCGATCTGGCGTTATCAGAGCCGCAGTCCCTGTTGGTGTTTCCAGTTGGGCGCGCATTGCCAAGGCGATCGTCAAGGCTTCTTCGCGCTCATCCTCTGCTTCAATCAAGGTCATACCCTCTAGAGCCTGTTGCAGAGACTCAGGGGTGATTGTCGCGCGATGGCTTGCCCAGAAATGGGTTGTCGAGGCAGGACGCATGGCTTCTTGAATCAACCGCTCACGCATGAGCGCAGACGTGCTGGGTTGGCCAAGTTGGATAACCTCATGCGGATGAACATCCATGCTTTTGACAAGGCGCATCAGAAGATGTTGCGGATGGCCGGGTTCATCTCCCGATTGGAGGGCCTGCAAACTGGCTTCATCGATCTGTGTGTCTATGCCCGGTAAAACAACACAGCCTCTTGGCAGTCTGGCGATGGCGCGGATTAATGCGGCCGTTGCGGGCATGGAGCCGGTGGACCCGGCAACGATCATTGGCCGTGTTGGTTGGCTTGCTTGGAGGCGCGCCGCTTCAAGCGTAAGCAAATGATGGCGGCGGCGGGCACTGTCTTGCACACCATAATCGGCACAGATTGCCGGCCAAGCTTCCACCGCAATTTGTAGAAAGCTGCGTGTGATTTGCCAGTGTTCAGCCAGCTCGCTGGGGATTTCAGCATGGAGATCAGCAACCCCTTTGTCATGGATCGTTAATGTGTCGATCAAACGACCCAGCGATTGGGCCAGGGCCAAGGCGTCTTGCGGCGTGGTGGCGGGAATAAACGGACGTTCTTCACTTTGCAAGGCCGCCAGATGGCGCGGCGGTAAGGGGGTCTCCGTGCCCATGCTTTCTGCTTTGCCGGACACGATCATTGCTTGAATGGTTGATTTCCATTGCATGATCAACTGCGCCAAAGTCAGGGTGCGAAAGAGCGGATCAGCCTCTGGCAGCAAAGCGGACGGATCAGACAGGTCTGAGAGATGAATTAAAAGATGGTCTTCATTTTCCTCATTGTCGCCTAATGCAATTAAGCGCGGCAATAACAGGGTTTGCTCCCCCATGGAGGCGCTGAGCAAGGCGGAGAATGCTTTGACAGCGCGGCGTGTCGGCAAAAAAATCGTGGTTTGGCTCATCAGCAATGGGTCATCAACAGGTTTGATGCCATTGAGCAAGCGGCCTGATAAAAAAGCTTCTGCCAAGGTTGGCAGAAATGGCGTACCCGCAGAGATGGTATAAAGAGAGGGCGGGGGGGCAGGCTGCACGGACTATACCTTCGATGTTATCGTCTGGCTTGTGAGCGGGTCTTCCTCATCAACCGATCAGGTATTCTATGGCCTTGCCTCATCAAAGGGAAGAGGAAGACGCGTGGATGCGCATTTGTGTTTCGGTGTCTGCGATGGCGGCTACGGTCCCGACATGCATCCACAGTCCATCAAGTTGAATACCGAATAATCGCCCCTGCGCCTCAGCCTTTCGAAAAAGCGTCGATAAAGAAAAAGGAGTTTCGGGCGTATTGTCAAAGAGTGTGGGTTTAAGAATGCTGCATCCAGCATAGATAAAAGGCGCTTTGTCTTTATCGCCACGAAATGTCAATCGGCCCTGTTGGTCTTTATCAAAATCACCCGCGCCATCATAGCCTGTGGCCTGCGGCATGGTGGCGAGCAGGAGCAAAATATCCATGCTCTGCGGGCACCAATGCTGTGCCAAGATGGATAAATTATTCTGATGGCCATCAATCCAAAAACTATCCGCATTCAAGCAATAAAAGGGATCTTGCCCTAATAGAGGCAAGGCTTTTTTGACGCCGCCACCTGAATCCATCAATTGCGCGCTTTCATCAGAAAGATGCAAGATTGGATTGTTCAAGTTTTTAACATAAGCCAGCATTTGATCAGCGCAATGATGCGCATTGATGACAATGCGCGTGAGCGAAGCGCGCAAGAGAGGATGCAGTACATAAGACAGCAGGGGTTTGCCTGCTACAGGGACAAGCGGCTTGGGCATATGAAGCGTCAGGGGCCGCATCCGTGTCCCTAATCCAGCGGCCAGCACCATTGCATGTCGTGGCGCTTGGGACGTGTTCACGGAGCGGATCTCATGATATGCGGAAGATGAGTTTGGTACCAGTCAAGCAAGGCGCTTAACGCAGGATGTTTGAGGTTGCGGATGAGATAGGCCTCAATATGCGGGATATGTTTGAGATAGTCGGGCTTATGATCCCGTTTGTTTAATCTTACAAAAATTCCCAAAATTTTAGTCGCCCGTTGGGCACCCAAAATAGCATAGCTTTGGACAAAATCTCGGAAATTGAATCCCATTTGTTTGGAGCGGCGTTGATCGACATAAGCGCGCAATAATTGCATCTCCAAGGCTTCGGAGATTGGCAAGCGTGCATCTTGCAACAGCGATACCAGATCATAAGCTGGGTGCCCCATCACCGCATCTTGGAAATCGATCAGACCGATCCGCTTAATACCTTCCCGATGGCCTAACCATAGCAGATTAGGCGAGTGATAATCACGCAAAGTCCAAACCGGATCTTGCTCTGTCACAGGGGTTAGAATT
Organism: uncultured Hyphomicrobiales bacterium; assembly: GCA_963923415.1. Lineage (GTDB taxonomy): Bacteria > Pseudomonadota > Alphaproteobacteria > Rhizobiales > Beijerinckiaceae > CAIYZJ01. Next base: position 6,299 of record CAWUMW010000064.1, read on the forward strand.
TGTCGCCATAAAACAACAAATTGGCTGCGCGCATTCGCGCTGAGCTCGCGTCCCAGATGATGGGGGATATACCAGTCAAGCAGTAATTCAGTTTCGATACCCAAAGCGTCCAGATCATAAAGAGGCAAGACATGATCATCTGCATGTTTGACAGGCAGGCGCAGTGGCAGCGCATGGCGGTGCAAATGCGCCAACACATCGACCGCGACGTGATAGCGCTCGGCGATCGGTTGGCCATTGGCGATCACCCCTTCTTTGCCTAAATCCTCAACCACCAGCAAGCCATGTTGGAGGTCTTGTGCGTAAATTTCAGGAGCACTCAAACCTTGTTTGCGTAAGCCGTCTGCCATGGCCACAAAGGCCTCGATGCTTTCAGACAGATGAGCAAGGGCTGAATAGCTTTTTCCCCACCGGATTGGCGGACCATCAGGCCGTTTTGGGGCAATCATGAAGATGGCCTGTTTGTCTTCGGCCTCTAATCTCTCATAAGCGCGCGTTGACGCATCGCCTTGAATGGGAATGCGTTTGGCATGCGCATAGCCAGCTTGTTCTAAGAAATCTTGCAAGCGATGAAAATATTCAAGCCGTTCGGCCCAAAGCCCATAGCCGGTCACGGTTAACAGGCGGGCGTCAGCTTCTTCCGAGGGCGCAACAAATTCAACATCCAGCCGATTGTGTGGTGTTAAGGGGCCTAAGCGATCAGGCCATTCAATCACCATCAGCGCGTCTTGTGTTGCCTCTTCCCATCCTAATTCTTCCAGCTCTTCGGGAGAATTGATGCGATAAAGATCAGCATGGACCACAGCCATATGGGGGGTATCGTAGATTTGTAACAAGGTGAAGGTAGGGCTCGGTACTTCCAATGTGCTGTCTTGGGCCAGCAGACGCAACAAGGCGCGGGCAAAGGCTGTTTTGCCGGAGCCCAGAGTGCCTGTGAGCGTCAAGATATCACCGCTGCGCAGCAAGGGCGCTAGCAGACGCGCTAAGGCTTGCGTTCCCTCCAGATTTCGCACCGAGCGGGAAAAGGTAAAAGAATGGGAAGTCTCGGTCCAGGCGTCAGCCATGCGTGTGATCTCTTTGTGCCGATACTGTTATCTGTTTTTGATGCGGGCCATGGACAGGAAAACGGCAGGTCACATGGGTGCCTTCTCCCGGTTTGGATTGTATGGTGATTGAGCCATCATGCAATTCGACGAAAGAGCGAACCAGCGACAAGCCAAGCCCTGCGCCGCGATGGCGGGTGCCACGCGTATGGCTGTCAAATCGATCAAAGACACGATCAATAATATCAGCATCAATCCCGCGTCCATGATCAATGACATTCAAGACAATCATATCCTCGGCCCGATGGGCTGTGATGGAAATGACTTGGCCGGGATTTGAAAATCCAATGGCATTTGACAAAAGATTGAAAATAATTTGGCGCAAGCGATGGGGATCAGCCTTAAACAGACCAAGCTTTGGGGATGTCTCAATCAACAAAGCAAGGTTATGTTCAAGAATACGATCTTTTAATCCCTCTGAGGCCCGAACAATCACATCCGGCAAATCGACTTCTGATAAGTCGAGGGTGATGTCTCCGGTATCAATCGAGGCCAGATCGAGAATGTCATCAATAATCGCCAAAACAGAATTGGTGGAATGATTGATCAAGGACGCATATTCGAGTTGTTTAGGGTTTAACGTGCCAATATGCCCTTCAGCCAGCATTTGCGCAAAGCCAATCACATTGGTTAGCGGCGAGCGCAATTGGTAGGAGACTTGATGGATGAAGTTGTCACGCACGCGCCCGGCTTGTTCCAGTGCGTCATTGCGTTCTTTGAGGGCACGCTCAACACGCACACTGGCGGTAATGTCAGAGAAGGTGAAAAGCGTTGAGCCGTCAGGCAAGGGTGCGGTGGTGCATGATAAGACGCTGCCATCCAACCGATCCATCCGAATGGATTGGCCTTGCCGCTCTTCGGTTAACCCCGTTGCGAGGCCGCGGATTAAATTCCACGCCTGTTCGTTGTCATACATGGGTTGCACCGCGCGAATGACATCATCGATATGCGGTTCATGAGCCAGCATATCATTGGGCAGCGTCCAGATTTGACTGAAGGAGGGGTTGAATAATTTAAGCCGTCCATTGGTTCCAAACACAGCGACCGCTTCGGTGAGCGTATCCACCGTTTCTGTCTGCACGCGCATGGCGGATTTAAATCGGCTTTCGAGATTGAGCTTTTCGGTCAAATCATCAAACAGATAGGTTACGCCGCCTTCATGATTTGGGTTGACGACCACACGCAAGGTCCGCCCGTCTGGCAGATGCCAAATGGTCTCATGGCTTTCAAGGGCCCGATAGGCCTCAAGCCATTGTTCTTTCCAATTGCGGTAATCGGTTTGCTCAGGCAATTGGCGTTCGGTGTGGAGGCGGTCCAGAATTTCTGAGTCCGAGGGTTTTTGTGCGATAAATCCATGATCAAACCGCCAAAGATTTTGCCAAGCGCTATTGCAAAAGGACAGCTGCATGCGGCTGTCAAAGACCGCGACCGCCGTTGGCAATTGATCAAGCGTGCGCAATTGATTGGCCCGCAAGCGTTCAAGATCCCGATGGGCTGAATCAAGGGCAGTCACATCATAGGCAATACCAAAAGTGCCAGAGGCAAGCGGATATTCAAAAGCGTCGAAAATGCATTGTTGACCCTGCACCACACCTTGCATGCGTGCCGACCATGCTTGCTGGTTTTTGCGCGCCCGGTCCGCCTCTGGCCGAACAGTTTGCTCCAGCACATCGTCCTTGGCTTGCAAGACGGCATCGATATCACGAGCTGCCAAAAGCTGAAGGGCAGATTGGTTGAGATAGGTGAGTGTGCCTTGCGTGTCGCGAACCCAGATGCAGGGCTTGACGTGATCAAACATGGTTTGCATCACTGTCAGCTGATCACCAAGACCGTGGGCCTGTTTTGTCAGGCGTAAAATTTCTGATTGTTCGCGGGCAATGAAAGTTAACCGCACGACCGCTTGCCCTTGAACGAGCAGACCATGCGCTTCAATATAGTGATGATCATCTTTTGGCAGGGTAAGCCGAAACGGCTCGCCCTTTTGTCGCAAGTGCGCAATCGCTGTTTCGATTTGCTCAGCAGAGGCTACAGGCAGCCATTGGCTGAACTCAGTGGCATGAGCGAGCGAGCCCCCGACTAAGCGCGGATCCCCATAGACATCGGCTGTCTCATATTGGGTGGACCAGGTCAGCGTGATTGCCGGTTCAATGGATAAAAGATGGCGGGCTTGTTCGCGTTGGCTGATCAACAAAGCGATCTGGTCTTCATAGAGATGGCGCAACCGGTTTAATTGGCGCGGCATTTTGAAGAGGCCCAAGACGCCGATCATGCCGAGGACGGCGAATAATATGATGAAGAGCAGACTGATATTGGATTCGGGGACAAAAGACCCTGCCATCAACTGGCCAAGTGTCTGTTGGGCGACCGTTGCCAGGGCGGCAAGTTTGGCGACCAGCCACGCGCTGATTTGCTCGCTTTGTCCCAACAGGGTCAAAAGAGCCTGTTTGCTGGCATGCCACAGGGTTTCGATTTTTTCTAGCAGGACGGCCAGCATCTGCCGCCCGTCTGAGGCGGCAAGAGCGAGATTTTTTTGCAGGATTTGCCAGACGATTGTTGCTTTTTCGACAAGATCGGATTGCGTGATCATAGGGGATGTATAGGCCTTGCTCAAATCTGTGAAATAAAAATCTAAAACATTAGGGGGCTGAAGGGTGGTTCATAGGGCGCATCAAGCCAAGATAAGCGGGAATCTGATAATGTGACGTTAACGGATCAAGCCGGAACAAGCGGGATCCAGCAGCCAAACGGCTGCCCCGCAACTCTAGCGCATTTAAGGCCGCCAAAAAAGAAAAGGCTCTGGTTTCCAGAGCCTTTTCCATGATCTTTTTGCTGTTAAAAAAAGAGCGGATGCTCTTAATAGCGGTAATGTTCCGGCTTATAGGGGCCTTGGGCCGGTAAACCGAGGTAGTTTGCTTGTTTGTCGGTCAATTTGGTTAATTTGACGCCAATTTTATCAAGGTGCAAAGACGCCACTTTTTCATCGAGATGTTTGGGGAGCGTATAGACCTTTTTCTCGTACTGGCCCTGTTTGGTCCATAACTCAATTTGCGCCAAGGTTTGATTGGTGAAGGAGGCGGACATCACGAAAGAGGGGTGCCCCGTCGCATTGCCCAGATTGACCAAACGTCCTTCCGACAAAACAATGATCCGCTTGCCATCGGGGAATTCAACTTCGTCGACCTGCGGTTTCACATTGTGCCATGTGAAGTTACGCAATCCAGCAATTTGGATTTCAGAGTCGAAATGTCCAATATTGCAAATGATGGCGCGGTCTTTCATATCCCGCATGTGATCAACCGTCAGGACGTCGACATTGCCAGTGGCTGTGACGAAGATATCGGCGCGCGGGGCGGCTTCTTCCATGGTGGTGACTTCATAGCCTTCCATGGCAGCTTGCAAGGCGCAGATCGGATCAATTTCAGACACCAGAACCCGGCAGCCTGCATTGCGCAGCGAAGCGGCTGATCCTTTGCCGACATCGCCAAAGCCCGCAACCATGGCCACTTTACCGGCCATCATCACATCTGTTCCGCGGCGGATGCCAT
>CAWUMW010000065.1:0-10942 GCA_963923415.1 uncultured Hyphomicrobiales bacterium
GCCTCTGCGGCAGCGGCGGCGGCTGCATCAAGACGCTCTTGCGCCTTCTTCTTAGGCTTTGCCTTTTCCGGATTGCTATGCGCTTTACGCTTCAACAAGCCTGCGGCATCGAGAAAGCGCTCGACGCGATCGGTCGGCTGGGCGCCTTTGGACAGCCAATCTTTAGCGCGATCGAGATCCAGTTTAACGCGTTCGGCATTGTCCTTGGCCAACATCGGATTGAAGGTGCCAATTTTTTCGATAAAGCGGCCATCGCGGGGATAACGGCTATCAGCCACCACAATCGCATAATGCGGACGCTTTTTTGCACCACCGCGGGCGAGACGAATTTTCAAAGCCATGTGATCAGTTTCCTATATTCTTCATCCGTCTGTTGACAAAGGCCTCGCTGCCGCCGACGGAAACGGCAAGCGAAAAGCCGCTGGTTATTTCTTTTTACCCCCGAAGGGATTGAACCCACCCAAGCCCGGCAAGCCGAACCCTTTCGCTCCCGAACCCGGCAAGCCGAAGGGGGATTGCGCGGGCAGACCCGGAGCACCCAAACCCGCTGACCCGGGAAAATCTGGAAGACCCCCGCCGGACGCACCGGCTTGAGCCTGCAATTTGGCGATCTCTTCGGCGGAAGGCATCCCGCCCCCCAAACCAAACATTTGGGCCATGCCCGCCATCGGACCGCGTTTGGCCTGTCCCATGGCTTTCATCATATCCGCGGTTTGGCGATGCATTTTTAACAGCCGATTAATATCCTCAACCTTGGTGCCTGAGCCTGCGGCAATGCGCTTTTTGCGTGAGGCTTTCAGCACATCCGGATTGCGCCGCTCCGCCCGGGTCATCGAATCGATGATCGCTTTTTGCCGTTTCACAACGGTTTGATCGAGATTAGCAGAGGCGATCTGATCTTTCATTTTGGCAATGCCGGGCAACATGCCGAGCAAGCCGCCCACACCGCCGATTTTCTCGATCTGACTGAGCTGATCGCGCAAATCCTCCAGATCGAATTTGCCCTTGCGCATTTTCTCAGCCAGCGCCTTGGCCTTTTCAGCATCAATATTTTGGGCGGCCTTCTCGACCAAAGAGACAATATCGCCCATGCCGAGAATACGATTAGCAATCCGGGCCGGATGAAATTCCTCCAGCGCGTCCATTTTCTCGCCCATGCCGACCAATTTGATCGGTTTGCCGGTAACCGCCCGCATCGACAAAGCAGCGCCACCGCGCCCATCGCCGTCCACACGTGTCAAAATAATACCGGTAATCCCCACGCGCTCTTCAAAAGCCCGCGCGGTATTAACGGCATCTTGACCGGTCAGCGCATCCGCCACCAACAACACTTCATGCGGTTGGGCCAAAGCTTTGACCTCAACCACTTCGGCCATCAAGGCCTCATCAACCGTCGTGCGGCCTGCGGTATCCAGCAGCACAATATCAAAGCCACCAAGCCGCGCGGCTTCAAGCGCCCGCCGGGCAATTTGAACAGGGGTTTGACCCGCAACAATCGGCAAAGTCTCGATTGAGAGTTGCTGACCCAGCGTCGCCAATTGCTCCATTGCCGCCGGACGTCGCGTATCCAAAGACGCCATTAAAACTTTGCGCCGGTCCCGCTCCGTCAAGCGGCGCGCCAATTTGCCCGTGCTGGTGGTTTTACCCGAGCCTTGCAAACCAACCATCAAAATCGCCACGGGCGGGGTCGCATCCAGATTAATGCCGACCTGTTCGGACCCTAAGGTCTCGACCAGCGTATCATGGACAATCTTGACGACCATCTGTCCGGGAGAGACCGAGCGCACCACTTGGGCGCCCACAGCGCGGCTGCGGACCTGTTCGGTAAAGCTTCGCACCACATCCAGCGCCACATCCGCTTCAATCAGCGCCAAACGCACTTCGCGCATCGCTGCTGTGACGTCAGCCTCGCTCAACGCCCCGCGCCGCGTCAGCCCGTTCAGAATGCCGGATAATTTATCCGAAAGGCTCTCAAACATGATGGCTGGCCATCCTCTTCACTCGTCAAAATCCACGCCAAAGACGCCCGAGGGCGCATCGCGCTGTCGGACGTTGACTTCCGGCCTCACGGACCGGTCAGCGGCTCAGAGACAAAACTGTCAATGAAACTGCGCAGGGCATAGACAAATCTCATAACTCTGTCAAGATTTGCACGTTTTTCACCCGCTCAAGGCCCTCCCTGTCCTCGCATCGAAGAAGTCTTGGCGTTGGAGAAGTCTTGATCGGTGGTCTCGCTTGATGATCGTCGTTGTTAATCAGTCAGTTGTCATTCTGTCAGTGGTAGTGTTGTGATGTCCCGGACTGCGCAAGATCCTGAACTTTTCATGCTGCTTACGGCTAAAAAGGGCTGGATTGTTAAAAATCCACTCCCCGTCCTGCATTGCGAGACGTTAAGCGAAGCCCTGACCTTTGCCAGTCAAGCGATCCGCCAGAAACGGAAATCACCCTTCATTCTCGCAAAAGACGAAAGTATTTTGATTATAGCGCCGCAAATTGTCCGGCTTATTGAAGAATTAGGCTTTTGAGCTGTTAATCCTTTGTTTCCGTTTATGGCCTGATTTTTTTCTTGTCCTATTCAGTCAGACGTTTATGGTCAGTCCCACTCAGCGTGGTCATGGGATGGACGAAGGTCGATCCTGCGTAGTTAAAGAGCGTCGATATGGATTTTGCAGCGATTTTTGGTCTTGTGGCCTGCGCCATTCTGCTGTTTTTGTTTTTTGAAGAACTGGTTTACGTTCTCACTCCCAAAGATTCAGCCGCTAAAACCGATGTTCTTGCGCGCATCAGCGCCCGCAATCTGGTCCATATCGGGATTGGGCCAAGACGGGCCCCCTTTGCCTCCACGGCCCCCGATGGCGAATTAAAAGGATTGCATGCCGATCTGGCCCGCATGATTGCGCAAGCCCTGGATGTCGAACTGACCTTGGAAATCCTTGAGGCCTATGAAGGCTATGAACAGATCAAGGACATGCAGATCGATATTTTGATCATGGGCACGGACTGGAACGGCAAACAGGCCCGCGAAATCGGTTTTGTTGGCCCTTATCTGAGTTTAACAGGCTTTGATCAGACGCTCTCCGAGCAAGCCACCGCAACCCAGCCTGTCCGTTTGCATATCAACCTGCCCTATGGACAAACCAATCTCACCCATTGGCTCGACGGTTTCTTTGCTCAGTTGGAGGCCAGCGGCGCCAGCAAAGAGCTGTTTGCCCGCTATTTTACCTCCGCACAAATTCTCTAAAGGGTCCAACTGGATCTAATCCGCGCTGACCGCATGATTTGAATTTTCAGGCTTTTGACCGTTATTGATGCATCACTCGCCTCTGCGGGGGAAGCGCTCAGCACGCTTGATCGCATGCCTGCCTGCCCCCGCCATCATGAAGGATCCGCGCCCGATGCTGCGCAAAGCGCTTGATGTTGTTGTCATAGCGGTCGTTTTGGGGGTCACATTGAGCGGCGTGCTCGGTGGCATCCGGGACGGCGATATCCAAAATGCCCTGATTGTCATGATGGTGGGCACTGTTTATACGAGCGTGTTGATCGAAGTTCAAAAACTCTAACGCTTTTTACATCATCCCGTGGAGCCTCGCCCCGTGTCCGTCTTCCCATTGTTCACTTTGCGCGCGCGTGGCACAGTCCATCACGCTTTAATATTGACGCTGCTGATGATTGGTCTCTTGATTGGTCTTGCAACAAAACCTCTATTGGCTCAAACGCAAGCCCAAACCAGCCCGCTCACCCCGCTCTTTGGTCAGTGCATGGATGCGGTTGATCTTGGCGCCATGAAAATCTCGCAATGGACGGTCTGTTATCAAGCCGAACTCAAACGGCAAGATCAATTTCTCAATGCGGAATACCAGCTCTTGAAAACCAGACTGACGACCAGCCAACACGCTCCTTTGCTGGCAGGACAGCGGGCTTGGATCGCTTATCGGGATGCGTGGTGCAAATTCCAAGGGAGTTTGGATCAAGCCCCCTCACCTGATATTAACGCTTTGTCCTGTCTGGTGGATTTGACGGCTGAACAAACCAAAAAGATCAAAGAGAGCCAATAAAAGACCGAAGGCGCTGCGCTAAAAACACTCTCCCCAAAACGTCCCCCCAAACAGGCGGATTTTGGCCGTGCAGCCTTCTTATGCAGTCCGCGCGCAATCACACGCATATCTCAATTCGCTTAAAATGAGCATGAGCTGAAGTTTGGAATAAAATGAAATTTGGAGCGGGCGAAGGGATTTGAACCCTCGACCCCAACCTTGGCAAGGTTGTGCTCTACCCCTGAGCTACACCCGCATCCTGATGTGAGGCTTGCAACACTCCAAAGCCTCTGGGTGGCGGGTTTATGACTCAATCCGGCAGCGGATGCAAGAGGCTTTCCCACGCCGGGCCATAAAAGCTCTCAAAAACCTGTCGCTCACCCCAACCAAAAACCTGACGGCGAGTGGATGCTCGTCCTACAATCAGTCTAACCTTATGATAAATCAATAAAATTTTATAGTCTTACGAATCGGCACCCGTTTCGGCACGCCCCCCTATGCCACAGCCGATGAATCCGCTTTGAGGGACCAGCCAGCCTAAACCCATAACACCAAGCCGCTTGAACGCTTTCCATCGCTATGGCATCACGCTGAGGTGATGTGTCCTGAAAGAATGATCGATGAATCCGAGCCCGTCCTCTGACGATTTTTGTCCCTCGCATGAGGAGGCAAACCACCTGCCGACCCCGCCTGCGGTGTTATTTGATCTGTTTGAGCAGGTGCAAATCCGTCACCACACGATCCGCCATCCGCCGCTGTTTACGGTTCAACAGTCCAAAGAGCTCAGGGGCGAAATTGAAGGCCATCATGTCAAAAATTTATTTGTTAAGGACAAAAAGAGCCGATTATTTCTGATCACCGCCCGCGAAAGCTGCGTCATCGACCTCAAAACCTTGCATGGCCCCATCGGCGGGCAGGGGCGCTTATCCTTTTGCTCGGCAGACCAATTAATGACCCATCTGGGCGTTGAACCCGGATCGGTAACCCCTTTATCTTTGATCAATGACAAAACGCGTCAGGTGCAACTGGTGCTTGATGATGTGCTGCTGAACGGTGAACGCATCAATGTCCACCCCCTGATCAATACCATGACCACCGGCCTATCACGGGAGGGGTTTCTCGCTTTTCTGGCCCTGACGGGTCACAAACCGCTCATCCTGTCCGGTTTGGCTCAATCCTCCGCGGAGCACGACCACGGACCCAAATGAGACAGGCCGCGCTGTTCGGCAAGCTGAACCTGCCGATGACGTTCCCGCGCCGACTGTTTGCGCTCTGGCGTCATCAAGGGGGCGCAATAGGGACAACAGACCCCGTCTTCATAGTCTGGTGCCTGCCGGTCTTGTTCGCTCAATGGGGTGCGGCATCCCCCGCATAAAACCAGCTCACTGGCTTCCACCAGCCCATGCCCCAAGGCAATCCGCCGATCAAACACAAAACAAGCGCCTTGCCACAGGCTTTGATCGGCCGGGATCTTTTCCAGATAATTCAAAATCCCGCCTTGCAAATGGAAAACCTCTGCAAACCCCTCCTGCAACATATAGCTGGAGGCCTTTTCACAACGGATCCCGCCGGTGCAAAACATCGCGACTTTCTTATGTTTTTGCGGATCAAGCTGGGTTTTGACATAATCGGGAAACTGGCTGAAAGAACGGGTCATCGGATCAATCGCGCCCGCAAAAGTGCCGATCCGCACCTCCTCATGATTGCGCGTATCAATCACAATCACCTCGGGATCACTGATAATGCGGTTCCAATCCTCGGGCGCAACATAGGTGCCAACCCGTTGGGTCGGATCAATACCGGGAACACCCAGCGTAACAATTTCTTTTTTGAGCCTCACTTTGAGGCGCAGAAATGGCATCTCCTGCGCCGTCGACCATTTGCGATCCAGCCGATTAAAACCAGTCAGGCGGCTGATCGTTTCCAAAACCTCTTCCATCGCCTGACGGGATCCGGCCATCGTGCCATTGACGCCCTCAGCCGCCAAAAGCGCAATCCCGCGCACCCCTAACCGCGCACAGGTTTCCCGCAACGGCGCTTGCAGGCGCTCATAATGGGGCAAGGGCCCAAAATGATAAAAGGCCGCGACCGCAAAAGGGGGCGAGCTGTCGACCCCCTGCGCTGCATCGGCAGGCGGGGCAAGCGAGGGCGAAAGTTGCGGCGAAAGTGGCGGGGCCACAGAGCCTGTAAGGCGATCATCACTGTTCATGATCGGCCTTTTAACCGCATTCCCCCCACCAACTCAATGGCTCTTTCGAATAATCTGACGGGTTGGTACATCGCCTTTGACTATGGACGCTCTCAAAGCCTGACTCACTTCTCCACACAGTCAAAAAAGAATAAACATGCCCCTCATACCCGCATGCTGCACCCTCAACTTTACAAGCGCTAGAGGGGTGAATATGTATTTTCGCGCAGGAACCTTGCCCCCGCCTGTTCAAGGCGGTGCGGTCTTAACCATTCATGGCGCCCGCGCGCCGCAAAGGACGAACGCATGATTTGGGCCCTCCTCCTCGTGATGACGCTTGCAGCGGTCAGTTTGGCCCTGTGGCCCCTCCTGCTCAAAAAGACCATCCCAGATAACAGTCATAGCGAAATCGATTTTTATAAGACGCAACTGGTCGACATCGAACGCGATATTGAACGGGGCCATCTGCCCGCCGAAGAAGCACAGGCGACCCGCGCTGAAATGGCTCGCAAACTCATTGCTCTGCACAAAGAGCAAGCTGAGGCCTTCACCTTTCAAATCCATGGCGCGCATCGCCACATGGCCTTTATGGTCGGCCTCGTGCTGCTGCCTTTGCTGAGCGTCTGGCTCTATTCGCTTTATGGCCATCCCACCCTTAGCGATATGCCGCTGGCCGCGCGTAGTGATGTGGAAACCGGCACGGATCCAGTCAGCGAAGCCATTGCCAAAATCGAGGCCGAGATTGTGACCAACCCGGACAATCTCAAAGCATGGTCAGCCTTAGCCCCTGTCTATTTACGCTTGGGCCGCTACAGTGATGCCGTAATCGCTTATTTGAAAATTTTACAAATCAAAGGCGAGGATGCCTCCATACGCGCCCATTTGGGTGAAGCGCGTGTGGCCGCCGCCAATGGCATCGTCACCCCAGAGGCCAAAGAGGATCTGACCCGCGCCTTGGCTGCTGATCCGACCTTGGCCTTAGCACAATATTATCTTGCCCTCGGCATTGAACAAGCAGGCGACACGCAACAGGCTCTTGCACTCTATACGGCCCTGTTGGACAAAGTCACCGATCGCCCTAACTGGACCAAAGTCATCGGCGCCAAAATCGCTCAGTTGAAAGGCGAGGCAACCGCCCCCGCCGCTGGCGCAGCAAACGGACAAAATGAGCAAGACATGATTGCCGGCATGGTCAATCGACTTGCCGCGCGGCTGGAACAAGAAGGTGGCAGCGCAGAGGAGTGGGGTCGCCTGATCCGCTCTTATAGTGTTTTGGCCAAGCCCGACCAAGCAGAGCGCGCTTTAACCAAAGCCCGCCAAGCCCATCAGGCTGATCCGGCAGCGACCGCCCAACTCCAAACCCTCGCCAAACAATTGGATTTACCATGGCGATAAGTGACACCCCAAAATCCCGCCGCACCGGATTGATGAACAGGAGAGACGACCGTGATTGTTGAGGCTGGACATTATGCGCTTGTGCTCGCCTTGGCGATTGCCCTGCTGCAATCGGTACTTCCATTTTGGGGCGCGCGCATCCATGACGCCAGCTTGATGCTCACTGGCGTGAGCACGGCCATCGCGCAATTTATATTTTTATCGATCTCTTTTGCAGCTCTGGCCTATGCCTATATGACATCCGATTTCTCGGTGTTGAATGTGGCGGAAAATTCTAACAGCGCCATGCCGATCCTTTATAAATTCTCTGGCGTGTGGGGCAATCATGAAGGGTCGATGTTGTTATGGTCTTTGATCTTATCTTTATTCGGCGCTTTGATTGCCGTCTTGGGTCGATCCTTGCCCGCGCAGTTGCGTGCTGATTCTCTTGCCGTCCAAGGGCTGATTGGGGCCGCATTCTTGATCTTCATTTTAGTAACCTCCAATCCCTTTGCCCGTTTAAATCCTGCCCCCATTGAAGGACAGGATCTTAATCCGATTTTGCAAGATCCGGGTTTGGCGATCCATCCGCCCCTGCTCTATCTGGGCTATGTTGGCTTCTCGATTGTCTTTTCCTTTGCGGCTGCGGCTTTGATCGGCGGACGCATTGATGCGGCATGGGCGCGGTTTGTGCGCCCCTTCTCGCTGATTGCGTGGTGCTTTCTGACACTGGGCATCGCCATGGGCTCCTATTGGGCCTATTACACTTTGGGCTGGGGTGGCTTTTGGTTTTGGGATCCGGTTGAAAATGCGTCTCTGATGCCCTGGCTCGCTGGATCTGCATTCATGCATTCGGTAGCCGTAATGGAGAAAAACGGCTCCTTAAAAGTATGGACCATTTTTTTAGCCATTCTGGCTTTTTCGTTTTCATTGCTTGGCACATTTCTGGTGCGCTCGGGTGTGTTAAGTTCTGTCCATGCCTTTGCCAATGATCCCCAACGGGGCATCGCCATTTTGCTCATTCTGTGCTTCTTCATTATCAGCGCTTTGTCTTTATTTGCATGGCGCGCGCCCTTGCTCAAACAAGGCGGTCTCTTTGCTCCCATTTCCCGCGAAGGGGCGCTGGTGCTCAACAATTTATTGCTCACCACCTCCTGCGCAACCGTGTTGATCGGTACGCTTTATCCCTTAGTCGTCGAGCAACTCACCAATAATAAAATTACCGTCGGCGCCCCTTTCTTTAACATGACCTGCGGTGTGTTGATGCTGGGCTTGTTTTTATTAACCCCTTTCGGTTTCTCCCTCGCTTGGAAGCGCGGTGATCTTTATGGGGTATCGCAACGACTGTTTGCGGCTCTGACGCTCAGCCTCATGGGCTTGGTCGCGCTCTTGGCGATTGATCGCGGTGCTAATGTCATGGCCACCTTGGCTGCGGCCATTGGCCTGTTGATTATCTTGGGAACCCTCACCGAGATCTGGGTGCGCATGCAACGCGGCGGACGGCACATCGCCCAACTGATCAACAGGGCCATCGGCCTGCCCCTGTCTTTCTGGGGGGGAGCGATTGCGCATCTTGGAGCCGGGATCGGCTTGTTAGGCTTAGCCGCCAGTGGGTTTGGCATTGAGGTTGTCGCCACGCTCCATAAAGGCGAGCGCGTTCCAGTTGGTGGATATGAAGTCGTGCTGGACTCAATCCTGCCGCGTACCGGACCCAATTTCAACGAAACCGTCGCCCATCTGTCTCTCTATAAAGAGGGACGCAAGATTGCGACGCTCGATCCCTCCAAACGGCAATTTGCCGCGCGGCAAATGTCAACATCACAAGCTGCCATTGAAACCCTGTATTTTGGCCAGTTTTATGTCTCGATTGCCGCCCCTGAAACGTTGGACAGTGTTCCAGCGCAACTCTATTGGAAACCTTTTGTAACTTTTATCTGGCTCGGCGGTTGCATCATGGCCTTTGGGGGCGCGGTATCGCTGACGGATCGGCGCTTGCGCTTGCGCAGCGCAGATCAAACACCGCATGCTCAGGCTGTTGCAGCCAAATCATAGCCAAGTCATAAAGAGAGGACCGGATGCGCAAATCAATCGCCGTACTGCTGCTGTGGTTGACAACAAGTGGGCTTCCCGCTTGGGCCGTGCTGCCGAATGAAATGCTCGCAGACCCTGCTCTCGAGACCCGCGCACGCGCCCTATCGGCTGAATTGCGCTGTCTTGTTTGTCAGAATGAATCCATTGACGAGTCGGGCGCCGATTTAGCGCGTGATCTGCGCCTGCTGATCCGTGAGCGTCTGACACAAGGCGATAGCAACGAACAGATCAAAGATTTTTTGGTTTCGCGTTATGGCGATTTCATTTTACTCAAACCGCCTTTTAACGCGCAAACCCTGTTATTATGGCTCAGCGCCCCGCTCACTTTACTGATCGGTATCGGCGTCTTAATGCGTGCCGCACGCCGCCGACAAAACCAAACAGCACCCCTCACCGAAGAGGAAGAGGCCTTGTTGCGCAGTTTGCATGACGGCCATCCCTCTCCCCGTTCACAGTCTGGAAAACGCTAATGTCCGCTTCCAATCCAACCCCCGATCCTGACAGCCCCACGAAAACCGGGCGTGGATTGGCTTTTTTGCCGCTGCTGATTGTGATCGCTTTGTCTTTGTTGTTCCTGCTGCGCTTGGGCGCCGGTGACAGTTCAAAACTTCCCTCAACGCTAATCGGCAAACCCGCCCCTGCCCTCACTTTACCCGGATTAACGGGACAGCCGGGGCTTGAAGATGCTGAGTTGCGGCAAGGCCATGTGAGTGTTGTCAATATTTTTGCTTCATGGTGCGAGCCATGCCGCGCCGAACATCCAACCCTCATGGCCCTTGCTAAAGACCCCGACCTGCTGGCCCAAGGTGTGCGCTTTATTGGTGTGGCCAATAAAGACGGCCAAAAAACCGTCAAACAATTTCTTGATCAATTAGGCAATCCTTACAGCAAAATTGGGTTTGATATGAATAATCGCGCTGGCATTGACTGGGGCGTGTATGGAATCCCGGAAACATTCATTGTGCGCGGCGATGGCGTGATCAGCTATAAATTCATCGGCCCGATGGATGAGAAATCTGTTGCCGCCAAGATCCGCCCGGAAATTCTCAAAGCCATCCGCGCCAGTTCAAGCCCCAGTTCAAGCCATTGAGCAGGTGCGAAAGGATCAGTTTTCTTCTTGCCAAGCCTTGCGTGTGAGAACAAACGTCTCAATGCACGTGCTGACCCTTCCCTGCTCCATCATTTGAAATCATAGACGGCTTGTGATCAGATAGGCGCAAGAGGTGACGACTGCCATTTTTTGGTGCAGTCTGCG
>CAWUMW010000066.1:0-10903 GCA_963923415.1 uncultured Hyphomicrobiales bacterium
ATACCGAACGGCGCCATCCTCGCAAAGCGGGCACATTGGCCTCATCATCATGGGCGATGGCTTCCAGATCATCGATGGTTGCCAAAACTTTTGCTGCAACCCCTTCTTTTTCGGAGACCATTTTCAATAAAACTTTTAATAATTCGACTGTGGCGCCATTATTGTTGCGCCGCTCAGGTTTTTCTAAAATTGGCAGACTTTTAGGATCGCGCGCCAAGCCTTTTTCTATAGCCGATAAAATCTCACTTGCCGCTCTTGATCGTTCAAATCCGCCGGGCAGGGACCGCAGCCGCGCCATCGCTTCGGCAGTACGAGGGGCTGACGTCACCAGATCAATAATCGCATCATCTTTCAGCACACGAGAGCGGGGGACATTGCGTTCACGGGCTTCATTTTCACGCCAGCTGCACAATTCGATTAAAAGGCCCAAATCCTTGGGCTTACGAATCCGCCCTCGTAACCGTTGCCACGCATCCTGAGGATGCAGGTCATAAGTCGTAGGAGAGGTAAGAATATGCATTTCATCTTCAAGCCAGTGCGTGCGACCATTGGCTTGTAATTGTGCATTCAGAGCCAAATAGACTGTGCGCAGATGGGTGACATCCGAGCGTGCATAATGTTTTTGCGATTCGCTGAGCGGGCGCTGCGACCAGTCGGTAAATCTTGAGGATTTATCAATCCGGGCCTTGGCCAGATCATGTACCAATTGTTCGTATGAGACGCTATCGCCATAACCGCACACCATGGCGGCAATTTGCGTATCAAAAACAGGATTGGGAATGCACTGATCAGTGTGCCAGAAGATTTCGATATCTTGGCGTCCGGCATGTACGACTTTGAGAACGGACGGGTTCCGCATTAATTCAAAAAATGATGATAAATCAATATCTTGAGCAAGTGGATCGATTAAAATATCTTCTTCGGGGCTGGCCAGCTGGATTAAACAAAGTTTTGAAAAAAACGTTGTTTCGCGCATGAATTCTGTATCAAGCGTGACAAATTCATGCTTGGCCAAGCGCGCGCAGGCCGCATTCAATTGCAAAGTATCGGTAATCAGTCCCATGACGGAAGTGCATAATCCAAGCCCGTTCGCTTTCCAAGGGCTGAACAGGGGTTGAACTGCTACAAACAGCGTTAAATGACAGTTTTTTTTATGGTAGCTTGTATGGGTTTTGCTATTTCCCGGTTTGCTGCGTACGAAAAAATGTAGTTCTGCTTGACAAAAGCCTCAGGACTATGTGCTTTGCCGCCACATCAAGACATTTGGCGGCGGCCCTCTTCTGAGCATGCCCTAAATATTTTGCTTAATTTTGAATGAAGACAACAAGATACAAAGGTCTAGCCGATGAACAAGCTTTCCAGCCAGCGTTACCGTTCCCATACATGTGGGGCTTTGCGGGCCGGCGATAACGGACAGACCGCACGATTATCTGGCTGGTGCCATAGAATTCGCGATCATGGCGGGGTTTTATTCGTCGATTTGCGTGATCATTACGGCATGACGCAATGTGTCATTGATCCCGACAGTCCGGCTTTTGCCTTAGCCGAAACCCTGCGGTCGGAATGGGTTGTTCGGTTTGATGGGAAAGTCCGTCTGCGTCCTGAAGGAACTGAAAACAAAGACCTTTCCACCGGAGCCATTGAAGTCTTCGTGACGGATATTGAAGTGTTGGGTGTTGCGGGCGAGCTTCCTTTGATGGTGTTTGGCGATCAGCCTTTCCCCGAAGAAACGCGCTTAAAATACCGCTTCCTCGATTTGCGGCGCGAAAGGCTGCATGCCAATATCATGACCCGCGGCAAGATTATCGATATGATGCGGGCGCTGATGCGGGATCAGGGCTTTAATGAGTTCCAAACCCCGATTTTGACCGCTTCCTCGCCTGAAGGCGCGCGGGATTTTCTGGTGCCGTCGCGGATTCATCCCGGCACTTTTTACGCCTTGCCGCAAGCTCCACAGCAATACAAGCAATTATTGATGATGGCCGGGTTCGACCGCTATTTCCAGATTGCACCATGTTTTCGGGATGAGGATCCCCGCGCGGATCGGTTGCCCGGCGAGTTTTACCAGCTTGATTTGGAAATGAGCTTTGTCGAGCAAGAGGATATTTTTGCAGCTGTTGAACCGGTGATCGGGGATGTGTTTCGGGCTTTTAGCCAAGGTAAGGCGGTCACCCCAAGTCCTTGGCCGCGCATTCCCTATGCTGAATCCATGTCCAAATACGGCACAGACAAGCCCGATTTAAGAAATCCGCTCATCATGCAGGATGTCTCTGAGCATTTCCGGGGTTCCAATTTCAAAGTCTTTGCACGGATGCTTGAAGATCCCAAAAACCGGGTTTGGGCGATACCAGCACCGGGAGGCGGCCAGCGCACCTTTTGCGACCGCATGAATTCATGGGCGCAAGGAGAAGGACAGCCGGGCTTGGGCTATGTGTTCTGGCGTGAGGGTGAAACAGGCGGGGCAGGGCCGATTGCCAATAATATTGGACCAGAACGCACAGAAGCAATCCGCCAGCAACTCGGATTGAAAGAGGGCGATGCGGCCTTTTTCACGGCCGGAGATCCCGATAAATTTGTAAAATTTGCAGGATCAGCCCGCACAAAAGTTGGTCAAGACCTCAATCTGATTGACGAAAATCGCTATGAATTGGCTTGGATTGTTGATTTTCCCATGTTCGAATGGAACGAAGACGATAAAAAAGTCGATTTCTCGCATAATCCATTTTCGATGCCCCAAGGCGGTTTGGAGGCTTTGCAGTCTCAAGACCCGTTATCGATCAAGGCGTTTCAATATGACATTGCCTGTAACGGGTTTGAAATCGCATCCGGCGGTATACGTAACCACAAGCCCGAAGCGATGGTCAAAGCCTTCGAAATTGCAGGCTATGGTGAGCAGACCGTGATCGAGCGGTTTGGGGGCATGTATCGGGCTTTCCATTATGGCGCGCCGCCTCATGGTGGGATGGCTGCCGGCGTTGACCGTATTGTGATGCTGTTAGTCGGCGCACAAAATTTACGGGAAGTCACCCTGTTCCCGATGAACCAGCAAGCGCAGGATTTGTTGATGGGGGCTCCGGCTGCCCCAACAAACCAACAATTGCGCGAATTGCATCTCAGATTGAATCTCCCAGAGCAAAAGAGTGGTAAGCTTTAAGTCGAATTTTCGACAAAAACACCACTAAGAATTTGATTTGATGACCATTTTTCAGCATTAAGCCTAATGCTGAAGAATTGAAATCTGTCTGTTTTGCGCTTTCATTGCGTCCCATATTGCGGTTAAACTGGCGCTATGGGTGCGACGGATCCGATCCGGCTGACGATCAAGCCGTGACGGTGAGTATGAAGGGGACTGGATGAATGGTTACGATGTCTGACGAACTTCGCCAGAGCGCGCTTGATTTTCATAAATTCCCCAAACCGGGCAAGCTTGAAATTCACGCAACGAAGCCCCTTGGTAATCAGCATGATTTAGCGCTCGCTTATTCGCCCGGCGTTGCCGCGCCCTGTGTCGCTATTGCTGAAGATCCGACAACCGCGGCGCATTACACCATCCGTCAAAATCTTGTTGCCGTTTTATCAAATGGCACGGCTGTTCTCGGCTTAGGGAATATTGGACCTTTGGCCTCTAAACCGGTCATGGAAGGCAAGGCCGTTTTGTTCAAGAAATTTGCCGGGATTGACGTGTTCGATATTGAAGTGGCGGAAACCGATGTTGAGCGAATGGTCAATGTTGTGGCCGCGCTTGAACCTACATTTGGCGGCATTAATCTTGAAGACATCAAAGCCCCGGAATGTTTTGAAATTGAAGAAAAATTGAAAGAGCGGATGGGGATTCCGGTTTTTCATGATGACCAGCATGGAACTGCGATTATTGTCTCGGCGGCGGTGATGAATGCCATGCAATTGGCTGGAAAAAAACTGTCCGACATCAAAGTTGTGACATCGGGTGCGGGTGCGGCCGCTTTGGCCTGCTTGAATTTATTAGTCACGATGGGCGTCAAACGCGAGCATATTTGGGTAACCGACCTTGAAGGGGTTGCTTATGAGGGCCGCGAAAAATTGATGGATCGCTGGAAAGCGGTTTATGCGCAAAAAACAGAGAAGCGCACGCTGGCAGAAGTCATCGATGGTGCGGATGTTTTTCTCGGCCTGTCGGCTGGTGGTGTGTTGAAGCCTGACATGCTCAAAAATATGGCCGCCAAACCTTTGATTTTGGCGCTGGCAAATCCTAATCCGGAAATCATGCCCGATGAGGCGCGGGCGGTTCGTCCGGATGCGATGATCTGCACAGGGCGGTCTGACTTTCCCAATCAAGTGAATAATGTGTTGTGCTTCCCTTATATTTTCAGAGGGGCTTTGGATGTTGGGGCGACCACCATCAATGAAGCCATGAAAATTGCAGCAACCGAAGCGATTGCGCATTTGGCGCGGGAAGCGTCCTCGGATGTTGCCGCTATGGCCTATGGCGGAGAAATGGCAACCTTTGGGGAGCAATCCTTGATCCCATCGCCGTTTGATCCACGTTTGATTTTACGCATTGCACCAGCCGTTGCCAAAGCCGCTATGGATACGGGCGTTGCAACATTGCCTATTACAGATTGGGAAGAATATCACGAGCGTCTGGATCGCTTTGTGTTCCGGTCTGGCTTTGTAATGAAGCCAATTTTCAATCAAGCAAAACAAGAACCCAAACGGGTGATTTATGCCGATGGCGAAGATGAGCGCGTCTTGCGGGCTGCTCTGATTGCTTTGGAAGAAGGGATTGCGACCCCAATTTTGGTGGGGCGTCCTGCTGTTATTGAAGCGCGCTGTGCCCGTTATGGATTAACCTTGCCCTTAGGTGATCAAATCACCATTATTAATCCAGAAGATGATCCACGCTATCGGGATTATGTCAGCACCTATATTGAACGCGCTGGTCGGCGCGGCATTACGCCAGCTGCAGCCCGCACTTTGGTGCGCACCAATACAACCGTGATTGCAGCCGTGGCTGTGGTGCGTGGTGATGCAGACGCGATGATTGCCGGTCTTGAAGGCCGTTTTACATCCAAACTTAAATTGATCCGCGACATCATTGGCCCTGCTCCCGGCATGCGACGCTTTGCGGGGTTAAGTTTGATGATCACGCAAAAGGGCCATTATTTCTTAGCCGATACGCATGTCAGGCCCGACCCATCTGCGGAAGAAATTGCTGATATTGCGATCCAATGCGCCCAGATGGTTTCCCGCTTCGGAATTACGCCTAAAATCGCCATGTTATCGCATTCAGATTTCGGTGCATCGGATACGGACAGTTCCATTAAAATGCGCGAAGCCACGGCTTTAATCCGTGATCGTCATCCTGAATTGGAAGTCGATGGGGAAATGCAAGGCGACACTGCGCTGTCACAAATTTTGCGCGACAGTAAATATCCATCATCTTTCCTCAAAGGTGAGGCGAATTTATTGATGATGCCTAATCTTGATGCCGCCAATATTGCTTATCAA
Organism: uncultured Hyphomicrobiales bacterium; assembly: GCA_963923415.1. Classification (GTDB taxonomy): domain Bacteria; phylum Pseudomonadota; class Alphaproteobacteria; order Rhizobiales; family Beijerinckiaceae; genus CAIYZJ01. The sequence goes on from CAWUMW010000066.1 coordinate 5,488, forward strand.
CTCATCAAAATCATGGCCGATGCCTTGCCAGTCGGACCGATTTTGATTGGACCAGATCATCCAGCCCATGTGTTGACCCCAACAGTGACGACACGCGGTGTTGTGAATATGACTGCACTGGCTGTGGTTGAAGCGCAAGCGCGTGAACAACGTCAGCGCAAGCGCAACGCACATCGATAAACAAAAGATCGAGGTTTCATTAAAGCGCAAAGCTGGTGCCGCAGCCGCAAGAGGCTGTGGCAGAAGGATTATGGACTCTGAAGGATTGCCCCATCAGATCATCGACGAAATCAACTTCAGATCCTGCAAGCAGTGGCAAAGACAAACGATCAATGCGTAAAACTGCGCCGTCTTTTTCAAGCAGCAGATCATCCGCTTCGCCTTCTGCCGTGATATCAAAATGATATTGAAAGCCAGAACATCCGCCTCCATCGACACGCAAGCGGACTTGCGCCCCCTGCGGTTCAGATGACAAAATCTTCAAAATCCGCTGAGCAGCTGAACTGGTCAGTGTGACCGCATCGTGGTCGGGGAGGGTCGTGGGTTGGTCAAGCATCAACAACACCTAAAAAATGACTTATCGAGAGATGACGTCACGCATGCGCAGCACAAATGAAATCAAACAACCCTATCAAGCAGGTGTTTTTGCACTGACTCATCTTCCCTGATAAATAATCACACCAATCCTGTATTTCAACCAGTGGGCCTTTGGCTTTGAAGACAGCACATCCGTCCCTTTTACCGCGCATGGATCGCCCGCGGGCAATTTATGCCTGTAATCCGCATGAAAGCCGGGGCCGGTACCTTGACGAGCCCCCGTCCCAAACCCGTACTGAATTTCAACGGGATCGCGATCGGATTTTACACTCCTCAGCTTTTCGGCGTCTCAAACACAAGACTCAAGTCTTTGTCTATCATGAAGGGGATCACTACCGCACACGGCTGACCCATACGCTTGAAGTGGCACAAATTGCCCGATCATTGGCCCGGACTCTCTCATTGGATGAGGATTTAGCCGAAGCCTTAGCTTTGGCGCATGATTTGGGACATCCACCCTTTGGACATGCGGGCGAAGATGCTTTAGCGCGATGCATGGAGGGCTATGGCGGCTTTGATCACAACGCGCAGGCTTTGCGGATCGTCACCATGCTTGAGCGACGTTATGCGGGATTTGACGGGCTGAACCTGACTTGGGAAACGCTTGAAGGCTTGGTCAAGCATAACGGCCCTTTGCTTGCCGCAGATGGATCAAGCGCTGGCGCTTATGCAAAGAAGCCGATCCCGATTGATTTTATGACCTATGATCGGATACAGCCGCTTGATCTGCATTTGCACGCATCCGCAGAAGCACAAATCGCAGCAATTTCTGATGATATTGCCTATAATACGCATGATATTGATGATGGCTTACGGGCCGGTTTATTTACGCTTGAGGATTTATCCGCGATCCCGGTTCTTGCGACTTTGTTAGCCGAGATCAAGGCCCAATGGCCGGATCTGGACCCATCCCGGAAGATCCATGAACTAGGCCGCAGACTTATCACCTTGTTGATTGAAGATGTGTTGCGTGAGAGTTTGCCCTTGTTGCAACCGATGTCGGATTGTCAGTCCATCCGTCAATGCGGTCAGACCCTGATCCGGTTTTCCGCATTTGGTCAACAGGCCGATCGTGATCTCAAAAGCTTTCTCCGCCCGATGATGTATCGTCATCCTGATGTCATGCGGGTGCGGGGACAGGCTGAAGCACTGGTTCAGGACTTGTTTGACTATTTCATGGTGCATAGTCACGATTTGCCCGAAGAATGGTTTTTGCGCGTTCAATCATGTGATGAAACCGCAAAAGCGCGTGAAATTGCTGATTATATTGCGGGAATGACGGATCGTTATGCCATTCTTGAACATCGCCGCCTGTTTGACGTAACCCCCGAATTACGTTAGGCGCGGCCATCCAGTATTTTTTAAGATCCAAATGGGGCCACGGCCAGTATGAATATTTTTGAACATTTTGAACAACGGGTTCGCTCAGCATTGGCTGATTTGACTGAGGCAGGCCATCTGCCGCAAGGGCTTGATTTCGGGCGTGTGGTCGTCGAACCCCCGCGTGATCCCTCCCATGGCGATCTTGCAACCAATGCTGCTATGGTTTTAGCCCGTGAAGCCGTTAAATCTCCGCGCCTTCTCGCTGATTTACTGGTTGAGCGTTTATCCGCTGATCCGGACATTGAAGGTCTCTCGATTGCCGGACCGGGATTTATCAATTTTAAGCTCAAGCATCAGGTTTTTGAGCAAGTTCTCCAGTCTGCCCTGTCAAAAGGCGATCAATTTGGATCCGGTGCGCCGAAGGGGGAAGCCATCAATGTGGAATATGTCTCGGCCAATCCCACAGGTCCGATGCATGTGGGCCATGGGCGCGGTGCGGTTTTTGGCGATGCTTTGGCCAATATTTTGGCCTTTTACGGCTACGAGGTTTGCCGTGAATATTACATCAATGATGCAGGCGCGCAGGTCGATGTGCTCTCCCGCTCAGCTTTTATACGCTATCGTGAGGCCTTAGGGGAGGAGATTGGCGCCATTCCTGAAGGGCTTTATCCGGGTGACTATTTGAAACCGGTTGGCGTGGCATTGGTTGAGCGCTACGGTAAAAGCCTTAAATCCATGCATGAGCCGGAATGGCTTCCCTTGGTCCGCGATCTTTCAATCAGCATGATGATGGACATGATCCGGTCAGATTTGCAGGCGTTGTCCATTCGCCACGATGTTTTCTTTAGCGAGCGTTCGCTTTCGACAGGACCGCGCGATGAAATCGCTGTTTTTTTGCGTGATCTAAGGGCGCGCGACCTCATTTATGAAGGGCGCTTACCGCCCCCCAAAGGACAATTGCCAGACGATTGGGAAGACCGCGAACAGACTTTGTTCCGCTCAAGCCAATTTGGTGACGATAGTGACCGTCCGGTTCTCAAATCCGACGGATCCTATACCTATTTTGCCTCTGACATTGCCTATCATGCCTCTAAATTCCAACGGGGTTTTAAGACCATGATTGATGTCTGGGGGGCCGATCATGGGGGCTATATCAAGCGGTTACAGGCGGCTGTGACGGCAGTCACCGATGGACAAGGCACTTTGGATGTCAAATTGTGCCAGTTGGTGCGCCTCTTACGGCATGGCGAACCGGTTAAAATGTCCAAACGGGCAGGCGAGTTCATCACTTTGCGGGATGTGGTGGATGAAGTGGGCTCTGATGCCGTGCGTTTCATGATGTTGTTTCGTAAAAATGATGCCACGCTGGATTTTGATCTCGCCAAAGTCATTGAACAATCACGCGAAAATCCGGTTTTTTATGTGCAATATGCGCATGCGCGCGGATGTTCGGCGCTGCGTCAGTCTACCCAAGCGCTTGAAGCACAAGACAGTAAAGCTTTAGGTTCGGGTGATCTCGCTTTGCTCAATGATGATGCTGAAATGATGATTCTGCGGCGTTTAGCCCAGTTTCCCCGCCTGATTGAAGCGGCTGCTCAGGCTCATGAACCCCATCGACTTGCCTTCTATCTCTATGATTTAGCGAGTGAATTTCATGCTTTATGGAATAAGGGCAAAGATGATCCCAAACTTCGTTTTGTGCTCGAGGATAATCTCGCTATAACTGCGGCGCGTCGCCAGCTTGTCTTGGCCGTAACGGGTCTTTTGAAGACAGGTTTATCTTTATTGGGTGTTTCGGCTCCTGAGGAAATGCGTTAGTATTCATCAATTGCTGAATGAGTTTTTGCGGCTTAAGCGACCGGACTTTGTTTCCGGATACAGGATAATGACGGATAACCGGGATAATGACGGATAATAAAGACAATCCTCCCATTAATCTGGAGCTACTGGAGCGACAACTCCGTGAAGCTCTGGCGCGCCGTCCGTCCGATGCTGTCCAGTCGCAAGCCGCACAACGGGTCGAAGATCCATTATCTGAATTAAATCGCATGACGGGCTATGAAACTGCGCAGCGGGCTCAGCAATCCTTTGCTCAACCGTCTGCCACCCATCAAGTCCCACCCCCCGGGTTAGAAATAAGCCCGATGCCGGTTCACCCGCCTGCCGTCGAGGCTGCTCCAGACTATTCCCATTCTTTTGAGCGTCCACAGGCACCTGTTACACCACAACCCGCAAGTTCCCGGGCCAATATCCCGCTTTTTCAAACAATTTCCGTGAATTACGGAGGATTTAATTCATCGTCCTTGGCGCAAGCAGCCCCAGCGCATGAATTTCACCCCGAACTTGCCCCACAGCCTGCTCCCGTTCTTCCTACACCCCCTGTTCAACCTTCTCCTCCCGTTCAACCTACTCTTCCTCCGTCCCCTGCACCTGTTTTTCCTTCATCGCCCTATACTGAAGGGGGCAGCGTCAGCGGCTTTTCGTCTCCACTCAATCGGAGTGACTCCATTCTGCCTGGTTCGATTACGATGCCGGCTGGACAGTCAAGAGCTGCGGAGCAAGTGGCATCCCCCCATGCGGCGCAACCCGATCCTTACGCTCAAAATCCTTATTCAGACTTTGAATTAGGTGCTAAGCCCGCTGCTCAGACTGCGCCGCAACAGCCTATTTTTGAAACGCAGATTTTTAACTTGCGCCCGCCTGTTGCGGCTCCCATGGAGATTAAAGACCCTGCTCCAGCGCCATCATTTACAAGCGCACCAGCCTGGCAAACGGCTCAGTCGGAGCCACGTCCTGCCTTATCCATGAGCGAAGCTGAGGCGCATGACGATCTTTTGAATCAAGCGCATCAAGACAGTAAATCCAGTTCGGGCGGGAAGGGGATTTATATTCTGCTCGGCCTGCTGGTGCTTTTGGGGGGCGGTTTTGGTTTGGCTGCTTATTTGCGCAATGAAGGCGCGGTGATCCCCTTAGGGCCAGCGCCTGTAATTAACGCTGATAAAACTCCGGTTAAAATTGCTCCTGTTGATCAAGGACAGTCGCAAAACACCCAACAATCTGCCGCGATTTATCAACCCGGCAAGATGGATGACCCTAAAGACGCCAAGATCGTCAACAATGAAGAAAAGCCAGTGGATGTGAATACGGTGCCGCGTCCCGCCGGTGCGCCTTTATTGGGTGAACCCAAAAAGGTGAGAACCGTCACCATTCGGCCCGATGGATCTGTTGTTGAAGAAAATGCAACATCTGCAGGCACTGCGGCGCCAAATATTGCTGCGGCTCCCCGCGCAGGATCAACCATTGCGCCTCTCCCTGCATCCCCGACCGGCAATGCGCCCTCTGTTACAACGCCGATAGCGTCAGCGAATTCTGCCGCTCAACCGCAACTCGCTCCAGCGGCTGCGCCCCCACAAGGACCGACTGTAAAAGTGCTGCCGCCTGAGCGTCCTCAATCCTTGTCGGTTGCACAAAACAGCCCATCAAATCCCCCCCCTGC
>CAWUMW010000067.1:0-10818 GCA_963923415.1 uncultured Hyphomicrobiales bacterium
GTTGCGCATGACTGGATTGCCACGCGACGTTCCGTCGCTCGCAATGACGCGGGTTGGGTTTTGTTGCGCATGACTGGATTGCCGCGCGGCGTTCCGCCGCTCGCAATGACGCGAGGAGGTGCGAAGGCAGGAGGGCGCCATGATGGCAATCGGGTGCATGCTGCGCATGACTGGATCGCCACGCCACGTAACGGTCTTACCGCTCCTTATCACGCAGAGGGTGTGAGGAACGCGCTGATCTTAACTCAGGCGTTGCTGCACCAAGGCGGTGGTTTGACACTCAAACACCAATGTGCCGTCATGATTATTGGCCCAGTTGCGGAAGGTGATCAGCCCCCAGCCGGGACGGCTTTCGGACGGTCGTTTGGCAACCGCACGCGAAAAATAATGCAAAGTGTCCCCTGCATAAACCGGTTTCAGCCAACGAAGATTTTTCATCCCCAATCCCGGCCCCATTTGGGCAATGGGCTTGTGTGCGGTTTGTAATTTCAGCGCTTCACGCTGGCAGTGCAAAATGTAAAGGCGCATCCACACACTGGCAGTTTGCCAACCGGAGGCACATAAAGCCCCAAAATGCGATTGACGGGCCGCCTCCTCATCTAAATGAAAAGGTTGCGGATCATACTGTGTCGCAAAGCGTTTGATGGTTTCGGTTGTGAATGTGTAAGGACCGAGATCAATATCGTGATCAACCTGAATGTCTTGAAAAAAGTGGCTCATGCGGCACCTCCCAAACGGGGGGAGGGCGGTCGCCGTTCAAACATGATGGCGTTGCGTTGTTCCATCACCACATCGTCATTTTGGTTGATCAGTTGAAAGTGAAAATTCACAAATCCGCGATCCGGTTTGGATTGCGAGGCGCGCAGTCCGGTGATGACATGGCGCACATGCAAAATATCATTGGGATAGAGGGGCTTCAGCCAACGCACCTCGTCAATGCCGCCAGCGCCCATCGATGCCGCATTGTGTAAAAAACCATCAATAATCATGCGCATCATGATCGCGCAGCTTTGCCAACCTGAAGCGGCCAACCCACCCAAGATTGACTGGCGCGCTTCAACTTCATCCATATGCATGGGTTGGGGATCATATTCGGAGGCAAAGGCTTTGATCTCTTCAGCCGAGACGCGATAGGTGCCATAGGTCATGGCGGAGTTGAGTTTGAAATCCTCAAAATAAAGCTTGCTCATGCCCACTCCCACAGCCATTGACCATCTCGACGGTCATCCTTGATCTTGATCCGCTCGCCTACTGTGCCAAGCGCTGCGGCCAAGATCAATGCTTGTTTGACCCTAGGTGTTGAACCGGAAATGCAGCACATCGCCATCCGCAACACTGTAATCCTTGCCTTCGAGACGGAATTTTCCAGCTTCGCGGGCACCTGCTTCCCCCTTGAAGGCGATGTAATCATCAAAGCTGATGGTTTCAGCGCGGATAAAGCCTTTTTCGAAATCGGTATGGATGACCCCGGCAGCTTGGGGCGCCCGTGTGCCTTTAATAATCGTCCATGCACGGGCTTCTTTAGGGCCGACCGTGAAATAGGTCACGAGATCCAACAAAGCATAGCCGGCCCGGATCACGCGGTTCAAACCCGGTTCTTCAAGGCCGATGGCATCGAGATAGTCGGTTTGATCTTCAAGGGCCATGACGGCAATTTCGCTTTCGATCTGCGCGGAGACCACAACGGCCTGTGCCCCTTCGTTGCGAGCATGGTCCATCACGCGGGTTGAAAAAGCGTTGCCTGCATGGGCAGAGGACTCTTCAACATTGCACACATATAAAACCGGTTTGGCGGTCAGCAAATTGAGCATGCGGAAATTTTTTTCTTCTTCCGCTTTGCGCTCAACGAGGCGGGCCGGTTTGCCCTCTTGCAACAAGGCCAAGCAGCGCTGGATCAGATCGACTTGTTCTTTCGAGTCTTTGTCACCACTGCGGGCCTTTTTCTCTAATGCGGTGACCCGCTTTTCCAAGCTCTCCAAATCCGCCAACATCAATTCGGTATCGATGGTTTCAATATCGGCTAAGGGATCGATTTTGCCATCCACATGGGTGATGTCGCCATTTTCAAAACAGCGCACGACATGGGCAATGGCATCGACTTCACGGATATTGGCCAAAAATTGATTGCCTAATCCTTCGCCTTTGGATGCCCCTCTCACAATGCCCGCAATATCCACAAAGGTGATCCGGGTTGGGATAATGTCTTTTGAGCCGGCAATGGCTGCTAATTGATCAAGACGCGGATCGGGGACGGCCACATCGCCGACATTCGGCTCAATGGTGCAAAACGGATAATTTGCAGCCTGTGCAGCAGCGGTTTGTGTCAGCGCATTAAACAAGGTCGATTTGCCGACATTGGGCAGGCCGACGATTCCGCATTTAAAACCCATGATCTGGTGATCCGTTTGTTCGTGTGCATCACGCACAAGGTGAGGAAGGGGATGTTTTTCTGCCTTGTGCGGACTTTTGCAGCAAAAGGCAAGCCACAGTTTAAAGATCCATGGCGGCATTCACCGCCTGTTGGTAGGCACTATCTTGATGGTCGAGCAAAAGCTCTAGGGATGCGCTTAAAGCGTCACACAGATCTTCAACACCGGCTTGTTCGTCTTTGGCAAAGGCACCGAGCACATAGGCGTTGACCAAGGCTTTGTCGCCCGGATGGCCAATGCCGATCCGCACCCGCCGATAGTCATTGCCGCACACCTGGCTGATTGAACGCAGACCATTATGTCCGGCATTGCCGCCCCCCACTTTCACACGCACCTCGCCCGGATCAAGATCCAGCTCATCATGAAACACAATGACCGCATCAAGATCCAGTTTAAAAAACCGCATGGCTTCGCCGACCGATTGACCAGACAGATTCATGAAGGTTTGGGGTTTGAGCAACAAGACTTTATGGGCTGAAAGCGTGACTTCAGCGGTCAGACCAGAAAAACGGCTGCGCCAAGGCGAAGCGCGGTGCGCGCGGGCCATCTGATCAAGGGCCATAAAGCCGATATTGTGACGGTGTCCGGCATATTGACTGCCGGGATTACCGAGTCCGACCAGCAAAATCATCACGCCTCATCCGCAGGTTGCGAGGATCAAGAACCGGGGGCTTTAAGGGGCTTGCGCCACCACGCGCGGGGTGTGGTGTGCTGCGTGCTTGAAGCCTGATTGAAAAAACGCGCCTCATGAGCATGCGGCGCGTTTTGATAGGACATAATAAAGTCAAGGACCGGACGGACGTCCGATTATTTTTTGGCCGGAGCGGCAGCAGCTGCTGCAGGCGCATCGTCCTTGCCGCCTGAGGGGGCAACCACTGTGACCAAGGTGAAATTGGACCGGTCAATCGGGGTGCAGCCTTCTGGCAACTTAAGATCTTTAATATGAATGGAGTGGTTGATTTCGATGCCTTTCAAATCAACATCAATGGAGGAGGGGATGGCATCCGCAGGCACCATCATCGACACGCTGTGTTCGACGATATTGACCGCACCACCGCGCTTCACGCCGGGAGAAGCGTCTTGATTGAGCACATGCACCGGGACTTCCACGCGGATCTTTTGACCCTCTTTCAAGCGCAGGAAATCAATGTGGAGTGGCGTATCCTTGACCGGATCAAGCTGATAATCGCGCGGGATCGCGCGTTGCTTTTTGCCGTCCAAGTCAATCTCGAACAATGTGGTCAGGAAGTGACCAGCAAAAATCAGCATCTGCGCTTCTTTTTGGTCGAGTGAAATCGGTTGTGGGGCTTCGCCGCCGCCATAAATGACGGCTGGAATACGATTGGCGCGACGAACAGCACGAGCGGCCCCCTTGCCGCCTTGGGTGCGCGCCGAAGCCTTAAGCTGCTTAATGGCAGATGACATCGGTTTATCCTCTCAAAAACAAAGCCACCGATCCTGCCGGTGGCCGTTTGGGTCTTGGTCCAGTCGCGCGGGTTTAAGTTAAAGCACGTCAGCCTGCGGACTCGTGAGTGTCCGTGCCTCCAAGGGTGTCTGCCGGACGCGCTGTCTCTAGCGGAAAATGCGCAGTCTGGCAAGGCAATCAGTCATCATCGCCTTCCGCGGGGCCGCACCAGCCATAGGGAATATTTTGCAAATGGAATAAACGGGCCGGAATTTTTTTGATTTTTTTGATTTCCGTCGTTTTTTTGACTGGAATCTGCTTTTGGACCGCAAGCCGGGCGGCGCGCTCATCATCGTTGAACACATAATATCGGATGTGTTTTTCATCGGTGTGAGCGGCGATCACATGAAATTTATAGCCGTGCAACATGGAAACCCCCATGGCCAAGGAAAAGGCTTAAAACGTAACATACTTAAAGTAGTATAGAGTAAATTATACCTATTTAAAGTTGCAAAATTCAGGACAAATAAACATAGTTAAAATCAGACCGTTGTTTTGATCCGCAATAGCCTGTCTTGAAAATAAAACAAAACATGAAAATCTTATTTACAGTCCTGAAAATAAGGACAAAAAGACCGTTAGGATGCAAGGTGCCGGATGCAAGGTGCTGGATGGAGGGCGCGTTTCAAACGGTTTTAGGATGAGGATCGAGGCACGGGTCGCAAGGCGAGCAGGCCAATCAGGATCCAGACCACAATCATTACGCTGCCACCGATCGGGGCCAGCATCGGGATGTGGGCGATGGCATTGATAATGACCTTGCTCGTGTCTTGGCTCGCGTTTTGGGCCGGGATTAGGGGGCCGAGAATTTTCGCGCTCAGGCTCGCAGAAAACATCACGCAGCCAAGCCATAAAGCAAAGCTCAATCCGCGCGCATTGCCTCGGGTCAACAATCCGCTCGCGCCACAGGCCAATAAGGCCAGACAGGCCGGTGCGGACACCAAGGACAGGTAAGCGGCGGATTGTAAGCCGCTGCCCGGGGCGATATGGGCTTCAGCGGCGGCCAGCGTGACGCCTGCCGCACCTAAGAAAGCTGAAAGTGCCATCAACAGCCGATCGCCCCAATGGGGATGGGAGGCGGGGAGAAAAGAAGCCATGGCGATCAAAGTCCTATGAGGGGAAGGGCGGGATCAAACGGGCAAGGCTTCCCCACGCTCCTGCAACAGGCGCGCAATGGCGGTTCGCAAATCCGCCATGCCCGATCCGCTGCGGCTGGAGGTGAGGAGAATCTCAGGAAAGGCCGCGGGGCGTTTTTGAATGGCTTTTTGGGTGGCGGCAATCCGGGCTGATTGCTCGGTTGCACTCAATAGATCCGCTTTGGTCAAGACGATCTGATAAGAGACTGCGGCCACATCAAGGGTTTTCAGCACGGCTTCATCCACCTCTTTGAAGCCATGGCGTGCATCAATCAGTACAAACACACGCGCCAGAGAGGCGCGACCGCGCAGATAGTCATGGATCAATTGCGTCCAGGCGGCCACTTTGGCTTTTTCCACTTTGGCATAGCCATAGCCGGGCATATCGACCAATCGCAGCCAGTTGCCGATTTTGAAAAAAATCAGCTCTTGGGTGCGTCCGGGTGTGTGGGAGGTGCGGGCTAAGGAATTGCGATTGGTCAGGGCATTGACCAAACTCGATTTGCCGACATTCGACCGACCGGCAAAAGCAATTTCCAGCCCTTCCATAGGGGGAAGGGTGGCAAGGGTTGAGGCCGCCCAGATGAAATCAGCCGTGCCGGCAAAGATCTTGCGACCGGCCTCAGCCAGCTGTGTGGTGTCGGGATTTGTTTCCACCTGTTCAGGCCTCTTCCTGCGGTTTCTTTAAGCGGGGTGTTTGCCCGCCATTTTGCGCAGATTATCCCACAATTCCACTTTGACCCCTTGCCGCTTGAGGATCGTATATTGCTGGAGCACCGACAAGGTGTTGTTCCAAGACCAATAGATCACCAGACCTGCTGGGAATGAAGCGAGCATGAAGGTAAAGATCAACGGCATCCAGGCAAACATGGCCTTTTGTACCGGATCGGGCGGCTCGGGATTCATCTTCATTTGGATGAACATCGTCACACCCATGATGATCGGCCAAATCCCCAACATCAAGAAATGCGGCGGGGTCCAGGGGATCAAACCAAACAGATTAAACAGGGTTGTCGGATCGGGCGCTGAGAGATCCTGAATCCAGCCATAGAAAGGGGCGTGCCGCATTTCCAGCGTCACAAACAACACTTTATAGAGCGAGAAGAAAACCGGAATTTGAATGAGGATTGGCAGACAACCGGCTAACGGATTGATCTGCTCGCGCTTATAAAGCTCCATCATTTCTTGTTGTTGCTTGATCTTGTCGTCTTTGAACCGTTCCCGCAAATCCGTGATCTGGGGTTGCAGCGCTTTCATCTTGGCCATGGAGACATAGCTCTTATTGGCGAGCGGATAGAAGATGGCTTTGACAATCACAGTGACGATCAGGATCGACAGGCCAAAATTGCCGACCAGATGATAGAAAAGATCAATCAACATGAACATGGGTTTGGTGATGAAATAGAACCAACCCCAATCAATCAGAAGATCGAAATTTTTGATGTTGAGTTTTTCGCTATAGGCGGCGATGGTTTTGACCTCTTTCGCGCCCACAAACAAAGTGGTGGTTGATTGTACACTGCCTTTAGCCGGGACAACACGCGGCTGCATCAAGAGATCAACTTGATAGTTTTTCTCAGCCTGTGCCGCAGACAAAGACCCCGAATAGGTCAAGGTATAAGGCGCGGTTTGATCGGGGGCTAAAACAGCCGCCCAATATTTGTCGGTAATGCCTGCAAAGCCGCCGCTGGCTTCCTTAAAGGTTTTGCCGCGGCCTTTGCCGCCGGGCAGCGGATTTTGCTTGTCGATATCGGCATATTTTTCTTCTTGTAGGCCTTGCTCGCCCACAACGCCCACCAAGCCTTCATGCAAAATATAATAACCAGCGGTGGCGGGACTGCCATAGCGGCGGATCAGGCTGAAGGGATTGAGCGTGATGGCTTTGTCGCTGGTGTTCTCGACACTATCGGTCACGGTCAAGGCATAGCCTTGATCAACACTCAGATGGCGTTTGAAAATCAATCCAGCGCCATTATCCCAGCTCAAGGTTACCGGTTGTTGCGGGGTCAATTTGGTATGGGTGGCGGTCCAAACTGTTTTGGCATTGGGCAGTGCCACGCTTTGATCCGATCCAGCGACCCAACCGAAATCGGCATAATAGGCGTTATGGGATCCGTGCGGCTCCAGAATTTTGATGATCGGACTGGTGCGATCCACCGTCTCGTGGAAATCTTTCAAAGCCAGATCATCAATCTCGCCACCGGTCAGTGGCAGCGAGCCGATCAAGCGGGGCGTTTCGATGCTGAGGCGGGCTGAGCGGGCGAGGGCCTCCTCGCGGCTGACAACCAGCGCCGCCGGGCTTTTATCCGGCACAGCACCGGGCGTTTGTTGGGCGGTTGCCTCGGCGGCCTTTTGGGCCGGACTGGGAACGGGCGGGGCAAAAAAAGCGTTCCAACCGAGCAACACCGCTAAAGACAGCGCGATTGCCAGAAACAGATTTTTGTTATCGTCCATGAGAGTTGGCTGTCCTGTGCTTTGGCCGGTCAGAGAGCGCGGCCTAGGGGAGCGATGGGGGTGCGGTCTGGGCCGCAGTCGCAGATGGTTTTAACGGACGCTGCGACTTCTGCAAGGCCTGATTGAGGGCCTCGACCAGCTTGTGGAAAGCTGCGTTCAGGCAGCCTGTCCGTGCAACGATGACATAATCATGCGCAGGCTGGGCCGGAACCGTCATCTGGGCGAGAGCTGCGCGCAAACGGCGGCGGATTCGGTTGCGGACCACCGCATTTCCGATTTTTTTGGTGATCGTGAGGCCGAATCTGGGTTGATTGCTCTGTTTATTATTCTGTTTGTTCATCTCTTGGCCGCTCATTTGGCCTTTGTCAGCCTCTGTCGGGCGTGACCGAAATTGCAGGGTCAACAGAGGCAGATGGATGCGCCGACCGGATGCAACATAAAGAAAATCCTGGCGTTTCCGCAAGAATTGGCGGGGAGAAGGGGGGTGCTTGGGGGCCTCTGTCAGCATCACGAATAAGGATAAGTCAAAAAACCGTCTCTTCAAACCAGCCCATCGAGCGGTTCAGGCTCAAGAAAATGAGGCGTGACGAGATACAGCCGAGATAAAGCAATGAACCAAAGAGAAAAGCCCCGCGCCGTGTTGACGCAGAGCTGCAGCCCTGTTCAGGGTCAGAAAGGAAAAAGCAAAGGTCTTTGACCGAGCCGATCTTAGGCCGACAAGCGCTTACGGCCACGGGAACGGCGTGCAGCCAAAATCTTACGACCGCTTTTGGTTGCCAAACGGGCACGGAAGCCGTGGCGGCGCTTACGCACCAATTTGCTCGGTTGATATGTGCGTTTCACAGCGCATACTCCTTTTCTTTGTCGCGCATTTCAGGGGCAAAACAAGGATGCCACAGCTGAAAGGCTTTCGTGTACCGGTGCCCAAGTGAACATCCAATCAACAGGGCACCCGCGACACACAGGCCGCCCTTATTTAATGGCTTCATCATGGGATGATGTGCGGGCTTATGAAGGATTGTCGAAGGAAAGTCAACGCAAGAAGCGCTGATTTTCCGCCCTTCTTCAGTCAAAAAGGCTGGAAACGCTCTGTTCCAGCGCTGTTCTGCCAATCGCTTCCCCTAACAGATCGGCTATTGAGATGACGCGGATATTGCTGGCAACGCGCACCGCCTCGGTTGGCAGAATGGAGTCGGTGAGGACCAATTCTTTCAATTTCGAGGAGGCAATGCGCGAAACCGCACCGCCCGACAGCACGCCATGGGTAATATAGGCGAACACTTCTTTGGCGCCTTTAGCCAGCAAGGCTTCGGCGGCATTGCATAAAGTCCCCCCGGAATCGACAATGTCATCAACCAGAATGCAGGATTTTCCGGTGACATCACCGATAATATTCATCACTTCGCTTTCGCCGGGCCGCTCGCGGCGCTTATCCACAATCGCCAGCGGCGCATCAATGCGCTTGGCAAGCGCGCGGGCCCGCACCACGCCGCCCACATCGGGTGAGACAACCATCAAATTCCCATTATTCAGGCGTTTTTTGATGTCAGCTGCCATTAAAGGCGCAGAAAAGAGATTATCCGTCGGGATATCGAAAAAGCCTTGGATCTGTCCGGCATGCAGATCAAGGGTCAGCACCCGATCCGCTCCGGCATGAGTAATCAAATTGGCGACCAACTTGGCGGAAATGGGTGTGCGGCCGGACGCGCGCCGATCTTGCCGCGCATAGCCGAAATAGGGGATCACCGCCGTGACGCGCCGGGCTGAAGACCGGCGGGCCGCATCAATGATGATCAGCAATTCCATCAGATGGTCATTGGTTGGAAAGGAGGTGGACTGGACGATATAAACGTCTTGCCCGCGCACATTCTCCTGAATTTCAACAAAAATTTCCATGTCGGCAAAGCGACGGACCTGACATTGGCCCAATGGAATTTCCAGATAGGCAGCGATGGCATCCGCAAGAGCCCGGTTGGAATTGCCTGCAATCAGTTTGATGTCCGATTTCATGATGCTTCGCCCCAGAAGTCTTGAAATGATCCGTCTCGGTGCCCCGTCCTTATCAGGCGCCTCTCAGCGCCACAATATGACAAAGCCTCCACCCACAGTGAAAAATAGGCAAAAGACCACGCTTTGGCCCGGATTACGGTTCAGATACCGGATAGGGTTCTGGATTTGGTTCCCCCTCAGGGGGTGAGGTAGGCGGCAAGATCACGCATGGAAGCCGCCCCTAATTGGCTAATTTCTGTCGGGGTTAAAGGCGCCTCAATCGTTAAACTGGCGGACGGGCTGCGTTTGATATCTGTTTTGAGGCGCTGCAAACGATTCTCTTCCGCATCAAAGACATCAAACACCAACGAGGCTTCCATCTGTCGGGCGCTGCGCTCGACATGCAAATAGCCATGCAGGTGAAACTTGGCCCGGTCGGCATGATCGGTCAGGCTCAGGCCGTTTTGAGCGGCGCCGGTTGCTAATCCGTCTCGCAAGCCTGCTTGCAGCGGGGCGGGCACCCCATCTATGGCCTCAATCGAGATCGGACCCGATGAGACGCGGGACGACAAGGAGGGAATTTGAGGGCCAGACTGGCAGCCCGCCAACAGACTGAGGGATAGAGTTAAGAACAGGCTCAAGAACAGGCTCAAGAACAGGCTCGGGAACAGTTTAGGGGCCGCAGATCCCAACAGAGGGCGGGAGGGGGCACGATGCATCACGTCTTGAAACGGCAGCAGACCGTGACAAGGGAGGGAGCGGGCCTGCTGATCTTCAAAATTCGGATCTTCAAAATTCGGATTTTGGGAAAAGTCTCTATCTGACGTCATGGGACGATCTTAAAGCCGAATCGGCGATTGTGGAAATGCATCAAATTGAGAGAAAAAAGCCTCATTTCAACTCAAACGTGTGGTAGGGGCACTGAACAGACAGGCCGATCGCTCCGTTTGTCCTGCGGAGTGGTTGCGGAAATGGCGAAGGGCGTTAGGGTCAGACCCTAGGGTCGATGGGCTGTCGAGGCTTTTTGGAGCGGAAGGGTTTGACGATGAGTGGGGTGGGGCAACAGGACATGGGCGCATCATGAAAGGACGTCCTGTGCCGAGCAAAAAACAGCAAGGCGAGTCCAGCCCCTTGGGGTCTCGCTCCTTGCCAGGAGCGGGCGGGGAGCATCCGTTCGATGTTGAGGACCAACAAGACGACGAGCAGGAAGAGGCGGCCTTCGATCTGCCAGAGGAGGCGGACGAGGATTTACTCCTCACTTTCGATTCCGTGGAGCAGGCGGATGGCGGGACTGCTCTGGCGCAAGGCACTGCGGTGATCAGGACCTATCAGCAAACCTTGCCCA
>CAWUMW010000068.1:0-10754 GCA_963923415.1 uncultured Hyphomicrobiales bacterium
GTGATTTTATCAGTTACAGCGTAGCTGGGCTTAATATAGGCTTCAAAGTAATTAATATTACCCGGCAAAATTGTAATAGGATCACCAGTGCTGATCACCATAGGCGATGGTGTGTAGCCAGTAAGGGTGAAATTACCACCGCTGGTGTAGGTTTGAGCATGCGAACCCGGATACCAATAATACATAGCACCGATATCAGTGGTAAGAGCGCCAACAACAGGGCGCGCACCAACAGAGATATCAACTTCTCCATTTGACTTAACAGCTAATTTATTAGTGTTGTAAGTCACATTGGTATAAAAAATCTCTTTATAGCGAACTTCACCATAAACATTAGCGGCGGGATCTAAGGCAGAATTCGAAATACCGCGTGAGAGATAACGGGATTTTACAGCCGCCCCAAAAGCGAAATCAAAATCAGATGCAGGCTCAACGATAGGAGCCGGTGCAGCAACTTTTTTCTTTTTCTTCTTTTCGGGAGCGTCAGCAGCCATTGCACTGCCAGCGAACATCAGGGCGGCAAGACCAGCCAAAAGCGCGGTTTTCGACATCACAAACTCCATTATAAAAGCCTCACGCCTTTCTCGCCTAAAACAAGAAAGAAGCAGTTATGCAATGACTTAGCTTGGATCCACTTAATAAGACAAGATGAAACATCGGGCAGGATTGCCAAAATCAAAGGCAGATGTCCAAATCCTCACCCAAAAAACATTATTCTTATTGTTTATCAAACAGTTACGCCCATGTTGCAAAAAAACAACATGGGCGAAATAACGCAAATTTCAACTGTTGATTGAATTAATCGAGGTTAAACTTGTCAAATTGACGATGCTCCGCCTTAATTTTGCGCACCGTACCGGTGATCGAACGATAAACCAAGGTTTCCGTCTCAATCACCCCATGCCCGAACCGAACACCAGACAGCAAACCACCATCCGTGACGCCCGTCGCAGACACAATAACGTCTCCAGAAGCTAATTCATTCATTTCATATTTTTTATTGGGGTCATGAATCCCCATGGTGCGTGCGCGTTCAACCTTTTCCGGCGTATCGAGAATCAAACGCCCTTGCATTTGCCCCCCCACGCAGCGCAAAGCGGCAGCTGCCAGCACGCCTTCAGGCGCCCCACCAATACCCAAATAAATATCAATATTGGTCTCATGCTGCATTGCGGTAAAAATTACACCTGCCACATCGCCATCAGTGATCAGACGAATAGATGCGCCCGTTTTACGGACCTCTTCGATCAATTTGGCATGGCGCGGACGATCCATAATCAAAGCTGCAATATCTTGCGGGCGAACCCCTTTGGCTTTCGCTAAAGCATTAATATTATCAGCAGGCTTGGCATCGAGATCGACAATGCCCTTCGGATAGCCCGGTCCGATGGCAATTTTGTCCATGTAAACGTCTGGCGCATAAAGCAAAGACCCCGCTTGAGCCATGGCCATAACGGCAATCGCACCCGGCATATCTTTGGCGCATAAGGTTGTGCCTTCCAACGGATCAACGGCAATATCAACCTTCGGTCCTGATCCGGTTCCGACGGTTTCACCAATAAACAACATCGGGGCTTCGTCACGCTCCCCTTCGCCGATGACAATCCGTCCATCAATCGGCAACCGATTTAACTCGCGGCGCATGGCATCAACGGCTGCTTGGTCGGCCGCTTTTTCATCACCATGCCCGCGCAACCGCGCCGCAGACACCGCAGCACGTTCGGTCACCCGCACCAATTCCATCGATAAAATGCGCTCGATCACCTCACGCGGATGTACGGTAATATCGCTCTTATGGGACACGGTGGCTTCCTTCCTGCGTGTTAAAATGATTGACGTTCAATCCGGATCAGTTGCGGTTTTTCAGCGATATGGCCATCGGCTAAAACCGCATCAAGTGCTGACCTAATCGCGTTTTCTGAGGTCGCATAGGTCGTCATAACAACTGGCACAGAGGCACCTGCTGCACCCGTTAAATCTTTGCGTGCTTGACGTTGGACAATGCTTTCGAGTGAAATTTTTTGCTCCGCCATACGCGTTGCAATGGCTGCAACCGCGCCGGGACGATCAAGAACAGCAAGACGAACATAATAGCCCCCTTCATGCCGTTGCATGGGAGCACGTTGCGCCTTGTTCTGCTCGGAAACAGGCATCCCAAAGGGAGACACTGCAAAGCCACGCGCAAGATCAGCCAAATCAGACATAACCGAAGAGGCTGTCGCCATTCCACCCGCGCCCGGGCCTACAAGTGTCAGCTCGCCAACAGCATCACCCGATATCGTCACCGCATTAGTCACACCCATCACTTGCGCCAAAGCAGTTTGTTTTGAGACCATGGTGGGATGTACGCGCTGTTCAATCCCGGTTGCGGTCCGCTCCGCAACACCAAGCAGCTTAATTCTGTAACCCAATTCATCCGCCATTTTTAAATCTAGTGGCGTGATGGCTTCAATCCCTTCCACATAAATGGACGAGGCATCAATTTCTGTTCCGAAAGCAAGTGAAGCTAAGAGAGCGAGCTTATGTGCAGTATCAAAGCCACCCACATCAAAGGTAGGATCCGCTTCGGCATAGCCCAAGGCTTGCGCATCAGAGAGGCAAGACTCATACGTCAAACCTTCGAGTTCCATGCGCGACAAAATGTAATTGCAGGTCCCATTTAAAATGCCGGAAATCCGCTTAACGGTATTTCCGGCCATGGCTTCGCGCAAAGTTTTGATAATAGGAATCCCGCCTGCAACCGCAGCTTCATAATTCAAAGCGACCGATTGTTTTTCAGCCAAAGCGGCCAATTGCGCACCATGCTTGGCAAGAAGTGCTTTATTCGCAGTCACAACGGATTTGCCTGCTTGAAGCGCTGCTTGAACGGCTGCGCGCGCTTGGCCTTCATCACCCCCCATCAATTCAACCAACACATCAATCTGAGGAGATTGTGCAAGGGCGACAGGATCTTCAAACCACTCATAAGCGTCTAATGCGACGCCGCGATCTCGCTTTTTATCACGTGCACTCACGGCAACTAAACGGATAGGACGACCCGTCGAGCGTATCAACGCATCATTCTGACGCTCGATCAATTTGACCACAGAAGCGCCAACCGTTCCCAAACCAGCAATGCCGATGCGCAATTCAGACGTCATAATATTATTTCCACACAATCAATTTTAAAATGAACGCAAACGTCATGCCCCTCGGGCCGTCATCGGCACGACATTATGCAAAGTCTGTTCTGCATTTTCAAAGAAACGCCGAATATTCCGAGCGGCTTGCCGGATCCTCTGCTCATTTTCAACCAAAGCAATCCGCACATAGTCATCGCCATGCTCACCAAAACCCACACCCGGAGCAACAGCAACGTCAGCCTTCTCGACCAAGAGCTTAGAAAATTCTAAGCTGCCCAAAGCCCGATAGGGTTCAGGAATTTGCACCCATGCAAACATCGAGGCTTCCGGCGCAGGAAATTCCCAGCCTGCTTTTCCAAAACTTTCAACCAAAGCATCACGCCGCTTTTTATAAGTTTCACGCATTTCCCGAATACAATCATCAGGACCATTCAGCGCTGCAGTAGCGGCAACTTGAATGGGCGTATAGGCACCATAATCCAGATAGGATTTCACACGCGCAAGAGCCGCTAACAAACGCTCATTGCCAACTGCAAAACCCATCCGCCAACCAGCCATCGAAAAGGTTTTGGACATCGATGTAAATTCAACTGTAACATCCATGGCGCCTGGCACTTGCAACATCGACGGAGGTGGATTTTTGTCATCAAAATACACTTCCGCATAAGCTAAATCCGACAACAAAATCAGATCATGCTTGCGCGCAAAAGCAACGAGATCGCGATAAAAATCAAGATTGGCCACATAGGCTGTCGGGTTAGCCGGATAACAGGTCACCAAAGCAATCGGCTTCGGAATAGAATGGATTACCGCCCGTTCCAAAGCCATAAACATTTCAGTATTGGGCTCAGCGGGAACTGAACGGATAACCCCACCCGCCATTAAAAATCCAAAGGCATGAATGGGGTAGCTTGGATTTGGAACGAGAACCACATCACCCGGCGCAGTGATGGCTTGCGCCATATTGGCGAAGCCTTCTTTAGAGCCAAGCGTCGCCACCACTTGCGTATCGGGGTTGAGTTTCACGCCAAAGCGCCGCTCATAATAAGCTGCTTGCGCTCGACGCAATCCGGGCAAACCTTTGGAAGCGGAGTAACGATCGGTGCGGGTTTTTCCGACCGTCTCGACCATTTTCTCGATCACATGACGAGGTGCCGGCAGATCAGGATTGCCCATGCCAAGGTCGATGATGTCGGCGCCATTGTTGCGCGCCGCCGCCTTAATCCGATTGACTTGCTCAAAGACATAAGGGGGCAGACGTTTGATGCGATGGAAATCATTCATAACCATGGTCAGGTCATCCCATTTCAGATGGAGCCTTATCAAAACAAGGCAGATCAATTGCGCACTTTCTAGCCGCCACGCCTGTTTCTGTCTGCAAAAAAGTGCAAAATTATCCGTCTTTTCTGGAAAAACACCAAATACTCAACAATATGATAAAATTTTAGTTACAGCTTAGCTACGAATGAAAAACCGCAGGCGCCATAGATTTCGCCCGGATTTGCAATTAAACAATTGAATTTCAACAATTATTTAGCGTTGGTCTCAGCCCGTTTTTGAGCTGCTTCAAGCTCTTTTTGCAAAGTTTCAACACCTTTTGGGTCACGTACTTTAACTGAACCCGCAGAGGGCGTGACACCAACCGCCATATAATCCCCGTCGTCTTTATGACTCTTTTTAACAAAATCCTTAGCCTCAACGACAGGCGTCGCTAAACCCGCTTTTTCGGCCAGACCATGCAAAGGCATATCATTTCCAGCTGTTTGGCAGCCCATAAGCCCCAAAAGAAGCAAAAGCGTTGAAAAACGGCAGCTATTTGCCCAAATACGCATCAGGGGGGCCTCCGAAGGTTGCAGACAAAAACCTAAATTCCTTGCATCATCCTGCCACAAAGCAGGTTAAGATGTCGAAAAGAGATTTAAACAAAGCAGAAGATTAACACAACTAACGGGAGGGCGGCCATGACAAAGCCGATTGGTGTTGAACAGGAAACGCAGCTTCCTGATCTTGAGGCCTTAACCACCAATACCGCCGCCTTAATGGAAGGATTGAGCCGCGCTACGGCCGCTTCCCTGAAACCTTTGGAAGAAGGCAAGCCCCCTGTCCAACCCCCAGAAGAATTGAGCGATATGGCCAAAACTTTCGGGACGGTGATGGAAAATCTCACCGCAGATCCGGAAAAACTGGTCTTGGCTCAAACCGCGCTAACCCGCGATTTTGTCAATCTTTGGACGGGAACTTTAAAGAAAATGGGCGGCGAGCCCGTGGATCCTGTAGTTGAACCTGAAGCATCTGACCGCCGTTTCAAGGATCCTGAATGGAATTCAAATCCCGTATTTGATTTTATCAAACAGGCCTATCTCATAACGACCCGTTGGGCCGAGGATGTGGTCCATAAGACCGATGGGGTGGATGATCATACCCGCCACAAGGCAGAATTTTATCTTCGTCAGCTTTCCTCAGCGCTCTCGCCCTCAAATTTTGTTGTAACTAACCCGGAATTAATCCGGGAAACCTTCAAACAAAATGGCGATAATCTGGTGCGCGGCATGAAAATGCTGGCTGAAGATATCGAAGCGGGCAAAGGCCGGCTTAAAATCCGCCAATCTGATGACACCAAGTTTAAGGTTGGTGAAAATATGGCCACCACACCCGGGAAGGTTGTTTTCCGGAGCGATCTCTTTGAACTTATTCAATATACACCAACCACCGAAAGCGTGTTCAAACGTCCTTTGCTGATTGTTCCGCCTTGGATTAACAAATTTTATATTCTCGATCTTAATCCAGAAAAAAGCTTTATTCGCTGGGCCGTTTCACAAGGATTGACAGTTTTTGTCGTTTCTTGGGTCAATCCTGATGAAAAACTGGCTGAAAAGAGCTTCGGCTCCTATATGAAAGAGGGCGTCATGACAGCCCTTGATCAAATCGAGGAGATCACGGGAGAAAAGCAAGTCACCGCAATTGGATATTGTGTGGGTGGAACCTTATTGTCGGTCAGCATGGCCTATATGGCGGCCCAAAACGACCACCGGATTGCCAGTGCGACCCTCTTTACAACCCAAGTTGATTTTACCCATGCAGGTGATTTGAAAGTCTTTGTCGACGAAGATCAAATCCGCCAAATCGAAGATAAAATGTATGCGCGCGGCTATCTGGAAGGATCCAGTATGGCCAATGCTTTCAATATGTTACGGCCAAATGATTTGATTTGGCCTTATGTCGTCAATGTCTATTTAAAGGGCCAATCCCCCTTCCCCTTTGATTTGCTGTATTGGAACTCGGATTCAACCCGGATGCCTGCCGCCAATCACTCCTTTTATTTACGCAATTGCTATCTTGAAAACCGTCTTTCAAAGGGCGAGATGGAAATTGATGGGGTCAAACTCGATCTCTCAAAAATCAAAGCTCCGATCTACAATCTGGCTGCACGCGAAGATCACATTGCTCCGGCCAAATCTGTGTTTTTAGGATCGCGTTATTTTGGTGGTCCGGTTGATTATGTTCTCGCCGGTTCCGGTCATATTGCCGGTGTCGTCAATCCAGCTGATAAGCCCAAATATCAATATTGGACGGGTGGAAAGCCTGAGGGCAATCTTGAAGACTGGATCACCAAAGCAAAAGAACATCCCGGTTCATGGTGGCCGCATTGGATTGAATGGATTGCTGCCCAAGCGCCTGAAAAAGTTCCAGCGCGCAAACCCGGCGGTAACAGAAAAACCTTGGGCGATGCCCCCGGAACCTATGTTTTGATGAAGGCCTGAACCATTTCAAACATACCAAAACCGCAGCTTCATTGTGCGCAATCAATGGGGGGGTGCACCTCCCCATTTTCTTTATCTATTTGAATTTAAATGATAAATCGTCTTATTTGCGCGTCGGGCCTGTATCAAATTTATAGGTCAGCCCTAAAGAAATGATATCAACATGCGCATCCACTTTGGCATTAAGGGTACCAAGTCCTGCATTCGCTAAAGCAGGGCTATAGCCGGTACTATTTTTGTCGATACTCAAATGATCACCCAACAGAAAGATGTGCAGATAAGCGACATCAACGGTCCATTGGGGTGACAAGGCATAAGAAAGCCCAAGTGAAGCCCAAATGCGGTTAAAATCTGGGAGGCGTGTTGAGGAAGCATTAGGACCCAATGGGGTTTTTTCATAGCCCAAACCACTACGCAGCAAGAGGGTTTGATTATACCGATATTCAGATCCGGCCGAAACAAACCATGCATCCCGATAGTAAAGCGGGATTGAGGGCACTGCCATGTGCGATTGTCCTGCTGACCAATTGGCTGCAAGGGTCGATCCGCTTTGCGCATAGGTTACTTGTGGTGATTTCAAGCTGCTCCACTGGACATATTCAAAGGCACCTAACAGGGTCCAATCCGCAGTCATTTTCTGTTTGACGCCAAGCGTAATCGTTTGAGGTAAACGCAAATTCATATGCACGGGTTGATCCAGCGTCGCACTGGCTAAAGCCGCACTGCCCCCGAATGAGGCCGCTTGTGAGGCACCACCAAAAAACTGACCGTTTAAACGCACATTTGTTTCAGAGCGATAAGCGAGACCAATTTCTGTATTGACCCACGGTTTATAGGTCATCCCGAGATTAAACCCAAAGGCTTGCCCATCACCATAAATACCCAGAACTTTCCATTGATCAGGCGCTGAGGCTGCCGGCATTGCACTGGTATAACGTGCTGAAAAATCCAGATAACGTAAGCCTGCCCCGATACTCAAACGATCACTGACTTGATAACCGATCATGGGTTCGATTTCAGCGGAAGCCACCTTGGTCGTTGAGCCATAATCGCGCCCAACATAATCCTGCTTTGCTTTGGTTGCTTGACCATAAGGAACAAACAAAGAAAGGCCCAACCAGACATCTTGGTTTAAGCGATAGGTTATCTGGCCGGAGGGGATATTCCCGATTAAACCAATATTGCCGCTCGAAGCAGACCCACCTAAAACATTATAATAGGTATTATAGCCTGCACTCGATGTATTTTGGTTTTTCAATTGCGAATAAGGCAGGATCAAAGTTGTATTCGCGCCAATTTGCAACCCATCGAATTGAGTTACTGTGGCCGGATTGAAATAAATTGAGCCGAGACCCGCTCCCCCTGCTGCTGCGCCTGCCAAAGAGACCGCCTCCCCGGCCGCTGAAACCTCACGCAAACCAAAGGCCCCGGCTTTGACCTCCTCAAGAAAAGCCCCATAAATCAAAGAAATATAAATAAAAAGAATGGCCTTATAGGATCTTTGCAGTTTTCTTAATGTGACGGGGTAATATTCAAACCGAAAATCCATAAAATGAGACATTATAAGACCTCACAAGTTGTATTTTGATACAAATTAAAGAACTCTATACAGTGTTTATGAGAATATTTTGTATTTTCAAAAAATCAATACATTAATATCACAAAATAAGACAATGTTATCTTAACTTGTGAGATTTGATCGTGTCATGCTTGCAGCTCATTGCAGCTGCCGCGCGCCTGAGTAAACAAGCTCTTGCCAAGACTAAAGTCACAAGCAAAAATAAAAAGGATGCAACACGGTTTTGATTGAAAACCAAATTAGGAAAAACCATGAAACTTGTTCGTTATGGCAAAGCCGGTGCCGAAAAGCCGGGACTTATTGATGGGGATGGAACAATCAGAGATTTGTCGGCGCATGTCTCCGACATTGGTGGGGCAACGCTTTTACCCGACAGTCTTAAAAAAATTGCTGCTCTTGATCCCAAATCCCTCCCCGCTATTGCCTCCGGCACACGGCTTGGTTCATGTGTGGCCCGTCCGGGCAACTTTATTGCGGTGGGATTAAACTTTGCCGATCACGCGGCGGAAACGAATAATCCCATTCCAGCCGAGCCCATTCTTTTCAACAAAGCGCCCAATTGTATTCAAGGCCCGGATGATGATGTCTTGATCCCTCCCGGATCTGTCAAAACTGATTGGGAAGTGGAATTAGCCTTCGTGATCGGTAAGCCCGGCTATCGGATTAGCGAAAAGGATGCAGCAAGCCATATTGCGGGTTATTTCATCTGCAATGACGTGTCTGAGCGCGCCTATCAAATTGAGCGGTCCGGTCAATGGATGAAAGGGAAAGGTTTGCCAACCTTTGGACCCATTGGTCCATGGATGGTCACGCCGGATGAGGCAGGCGATATCAATAATCTGAAAATGTGGCTGAAAGTGAATGGGGACTATGTGCAAAATGGTTCGTCAAAAACCATGATTTTCCAATGCAACTTCCTCGTCCATTATATTTCACAATTCATGCAGCTCGATACAGGTGATGTGATCACAACCGGAACCCCTCCGGGTGTGGGCCTCGGTTTCAAACCGCCTCGTTTCTTAAAAGCAGGCGATGTGATGGAAGTGGGCATCGAAAATCTGGGTGTCCAGCACCAGCATGTGAAACAAGGCTAACTCTCTATAAAGCCTTAGCAATCAAGATATGAAAGGTCACCCTGGGTGACCTTTCATATAGATCAAATCGTTTATAAGCCTAACATTAATTGAAGATTTTGAACTGCGGCACCAGAAGCCCCTTTGCCCAAATTATCGAGCTTTGCCACCAAAACGGCTTGCTGATGCGCTTCATGAGCAAAGACGCGCAACTCCATTTGATCTGTATGATTAAGCGATTCAGCCTCGATCCGGCCCGCCTTCACGGCATCATCACCCTGCCCCAGCACGTGAACCCGATCTGATGTGCGATAGGCGGTTGAGAGAATGTCATAAAGATCAGACGCTTTCACAGCCTGCCCAAGCGTATGCAAATGCAAGGGAATACTGACCAACATGCCTTGTCTGAAATTGCCAACCGAGGGCACAAAGAGAGGGCGATGCGTCAGGCCACTATAGAGCTGAATTTCAGGTACATGCTTATGGACCAAGGACAGGCCATATAATTCAAAATTCGGCGCAGTACCCGCTTCATAGGCCTCAATCATCGATTTCCCGCCGCCGGAATAACCCGACACCGCATTGATGGTCACAGGATAATCAGCTGACATCACGCCTGCTGCAATAAGAGGACGCAACAAAGCAATGGCACCAGTTGGATAACATCCGGGATTGCTGACACGCTGGGCCTGACGAATAGAGTCAGACTGCTGTTGTGAAAGCTCCGCAAAGCCATAGGTCCAATCCGGATGGGTCCGGTGGGCGGTTGACGCATCAAGCAAGCGCGGCGCTGCAGCTCCCAATCCATCAGCAAGGGAGACCGTCTCTTTGGCTGCATCATCCGGCAGGCACAAAATAACGGCATCAACCTCAGCCATCAAAGCTTGGCGGGCGGCAGGATCTTTACGCTTGCTTGGGTCAATCGAGCACACAGTAATGCCGGCAATGGATGCAAGGCGTGCACGGATGCCAAGGCCTGTTGTGCCGGCTTCACCATCAATAAACACCTTTTTGGTCATCTTTGCCTCCAAGCTTAAGAGACAGACTCATCTGCCTGGCCGTGTGATGCGGGGCACGGCTTTCGAAGTCAAGCCTGCCCGCCTCTCGAAGTCCGTAATTTGCGCAGCCGTGACCCCTTTGCCACATTCATGCTTTCCAGACTGGCATGCTTTCCAGACTGGTCCCTGCACTCAAAGCCCCTTATAAAGACATGCTATTC
>CAWUMW010000069.1:0-10720 GCA_963923415.1 uncultured Hyphomicrobiales bacterium
CATTCGCTCCCCGCCCCCCATCTGAGCCCCTATCACCCCCGTCTTGTCCAAAAGGTGCCCTTTGCGTCAGGCACGCCCTCTGCTATGAGAAGCGCCGTCAGTGTCGATTTTTCCCGAAACCGGCAGCAGCCCACACAGCCGTGTAAGGCTTCCGCCCTGTTTCCTCTCGTGACCAAAAGGTGCATCACAATGAAGAAGATCAAGGTAGCAAATCCCGTTGTTGAACTCGACGGCGACGAAATGACACGGATCATCTGGCAACATATTAAGGACAAGCTGATCCATCCCTATCTTGATGTTGATCTCCAATATTTTGATTTGGGCGTTGAACACCGTGATGCCACCAATGACCAGGTCACGATTGATGCCGCGCATGCGATCAAAAAAGTTGGTGTCGGCGTGAAATGCGCAACCATCACACCTGATGAAGCCCGTGTTAAAGAATTCAACCTCAAAGACATGTGGAAGTCCCCCAATGGTACAATCCGCAATATTTTGGGTGGTGTGATTTTCCGCGAGCCAATCATTTGTAAAAATGTGCCGCGGCTGGTTCCCGGCTGGACACAACCCATCGTGGTGGGTCGTCACGCTTTCGGTGACCAATATCGCGCCACTGATTTCAAAGTTCCCGGCAAAGGTCGTCTGACGATTAAGTTTGAAGGCGATGATGGGTCTGTGATTGAAAAGGAAGTCTTCAAATTCCCATCCGCAGGCGTGGCCATGTCCATGTATAATCTCGATGACTCGATCCGTGATTTTGCCCGCGCCTCATTCAATTATGGATTGAACCGCAAATATCCGGTTTATCTGTCAACCAAGAACACCATTCTCAAAGCCTATGATGGCCGCTTCAAAGATATTTTTGAAGAAGTGTTCGAAGCTGAGTTCAAAAGTAAATTCAAGTCAGTTGGCATTACCTATGAACATCGTTTAATCGACGACATGGTAGCGTCTGCATTGAAATGGTCTGGTGGCTATGTATGGGCTTGCAAAAACTATGACGGGGACGTGCAATCCGACATCGTTGCACAAGGTTTCGGCTCGCTCGGTTTGATGACCTCTGTGCTGATGACCCCCGATGGTTCGATTGTTGAATCAGAAGCTGCGCACGGCACCGTGACCCGCCATTATCGCCAACATCAAAAAGGCGAAGAAACCTCCACAAACTCGATTGCGTCGATCTTTGCTTGGACACGCGGACTCGCGCATCGTGCCAAACTCGACAACAATAGCGAGTTGAAGCATTTTGCCGATACAATGGAAAAAGTTTGCGTCGATACAGTTGAAGCTGGCTTCATGACCAAAGATTTGGCCTTGCTGGTTGGGGCGGATCAGAAGTGGTTGTCGACCACTGGCTTCCTCGACAAAATCGACGAGAACCTCAGAAAAGCAATGTCCTCATAATTTTAAAAAGGGATCAAATTACAACAGTGTCTGATCCCTTTTTTCTTCTCCTGAATTATGAAGATCAGTGCATCGCTTAACGAAAAACCCCCGCAATTGAACATCCAATGCGGGGGTTTTTTATGCCGTCTCTATAAAAACTGATTGTGCAAAACAGTTATGCTGCGTGTCACGCACAGCACTTTGATGAGCATAAACATGCTCATCTTATTCAAGGTCAGCCGCTTACGAATTTACTGCGACAAGGCAGCACGAAGCGCTGCAAGCGCCTCCTCACCTTTGCTACCATCAGGACCACCCGCTTGAGCCAGATCGGGCCGGCCACCGCCGCCTTTGCCGCCCAGACTTTCAGACGCGATCTTGACCAGATCGACCGCATTAAAACGGCTCGTTAAATCAGCGGTAACACCGACCACAACACCGGCTTTGCCATCCGCTGCCTCGGCGACAATGGCAACAATCCCAGAGCCAATCTGCTTCTTGCCTTCATCAACCAGTGCTTTCAAATCCTTCATCTCGACACCGGACACCAAACGCGCCATCACCTTAACGCCCTTGATCTCGACAAAGTCAGCACCCGCACCCGCAGAACCGCCTCCCATAGCCAGCTTCTTACGCGCATCGGTCAGTTCGCGTTCCAGCTTACGACGCTCATCAATCAAAGCAGCGACCCGCTCAACAGTATCTGACGGTGCGACTTTCAACAGGCCGGAAACGGCTTTCAACCGCTTCACCTCTTCCATCCGATAGTGGCGAGCGGTTTCACCCGTCATAGCCTCAATCCGTCGCACACCGGCCGCAACGGCTCCTTCGGAGACAATCGTGACCAAGCCAATTTCTCCGGTTCGCTCCACATGCGTTCCTCCGCATAATTCAACCGAGAAAATTTTCTTGGCGCCCGACAAAGCGCGCCCCATCGCAACAACGCGCACTTCATCGCCATATTTTTCGCCGAACAAAGCCCGTGCGCCCGTCGAGATCGCTTCATCAACGCCCATCAACCGCGTCGTGACCGGCTCATTTTGCAACACAACCCGATTGGCAATCGCTTCAATGGCCTCAAGCTCGCTGTCATCAATAGGTTTGGGATGAGAGAAATCGAACCGCAACCGTTCCGCAGACACCAAAGATCCTTTTTGGGCAACATGATCACCTAGTGTTAACCGCAAAGCTTCATGCAGCAAATGCGTTGCGGAGTGATGCGCGCGGATCCGCGCCCGTCGCTCATGGTCAACATGCAATTCCAGCGCTGTCCCAAGTCGAACCTCGCCCTCATTAATGCGAACCTCATGAACAAACACATCACCCAATTTCTTGTGCGTCTGCACGACAGTGAGTTTTACACCCGCACCCGTCATGCTGCCGCTGTCGCCGACCTGTCCACCCGACTCACCATAAAAGGGGGTTTGGTTTAAAAGCACATAGCCAGATTGACCCGCTTTCAAAACGTCACAGGCTTGCCCCTCATGCAGCAGTGCAGTGACAACCCCTTCGGCTGTTTCGGTGTCATAGCCAAGAAATTCTGTTGCACCCAATTTTTCGCGCAACCCAAACCATACGGTCTCTGTGGCTGCTTCACCGGATCCCGACCAATTGGCTCGCGCCTTGGCCCGCTGACGCTCCATGGCAGCATTAAACGCATCAACATCAACCCCCATACCACGGGAGCGCAGAGCGTCTTGTGTCAGGTCAAGCGGAAAACCATAAGTGTCATAAAGAGTAAAAGCTGTTTCACCGGATAAATGTGCACCCGGGACCAAAGTCTTGCTTTCTTCTTCCAGAATGGACAGACCGCGTTCCAATGTCTTGCGGAACCGCGTTTCTTCAAGACGAAGCGTTTCTTCGATCAGGCTTTGCGCGCGCAACAATTCAGGATAAGCCTGCCCCATCTCACGCGCCAAGCTGCTAACCAATTTCCACATCACAGGCTCACGTGCACCCAAGAGCTGCGCATGGCGCATCGCCCGGCGCATGATGCGGCGTAACACATAGCCACGCCCTTCATTGGACGGTAAAACGCCATCCGTGATCAAAAATGATGTGGCCCGTAAATGATCAGCAATCACACGATGGCTAACCTGTCCTTCAGGATCAATTCCGGTTGCATCCGCAACAGCGCGGATGAGGGTACGCATCAAATCGGTCGAATAATTATCATGGGTACCTTGCAACACAGCTGAAATGCGCTCAAGCCCCATGCCTGTGTCAATCGACGGTTTGGGCAGACCAACCCGTTCAGTCAACGACACTTGTTCAAATTGCATAAAAACCAGATTCCAAATCTCGATGAAACGATCACCATCTTCATCGGGAGAGCCGGGAGGACCGCCCGGAATATGATCGCCATGATCATAAAAAATTTCTGAACAGGGACCACAGGGGCCCGTGTCCCCCATCGCCCAAAAATTATCGGACGTGGGGATACGAACAATCTTGCTCTCAGGCAGTCCGGCTATTTTTTTCCAAAGCCCATGCGCCTCGTCATCCTCAGCATAAACTGTGACCATGAGCTTGTCTTTGGGGATCCCATATTCACGTGTGATCAGCGACCAAGCCAATTCAATTGCGTCGGCTTTGAAATAGTCGCCGAAGGAAAAATTACCAAGCATTTCAAAAAATGTATGATGGCGGGCCGTATAGCCGACATTGTCAAGATCGTTATGCTTTCCACCAGCGCGCACGCATTTCTGCGATGTTGTGGCGCGGGTATAGGGACGTTTCTCGATACCGGTAAAAACATTTTTAAATTGCACCATTCCGGCATTGGTGAACATCAAGGTCGGATCATTACGCGGCACCAAAGGGCTGGAATCCACAATCTCATGACCGTGCTTTTTAAAGTAGTTGAGAAAAGTCGACCGGATTTCATTCACGCCGCTCATGCGCCATCACCCTTACTGATCCTAGAAGCCTGACCACAGCCCTGTCAGCTTGCTTGCTTGCGTCAGACTGTTTGCCTGCCCTT
The DNA here is from genome assembly GCA_963923415.1 of uncultured Hyphomicrobiales bacterium. Taxonomy (GTDB): domain Bacteria; phylum Pseudomonadota; class Alphaproteobacteria; order Rhizobiales; family Beijerinckiaceae; genus CAIYZJ01. Next base: position 4,370 of record CAWUMW010000069.1, read on the forward strand.
CAGTTCTTAAAGAAGCTGGTGCGGCCTGTCGAGGCCAAGCCAGAGCGGTTTCCCCGCTTAATCGGCAGAATTTCAAGCAAGACAGCAAAAAACCGCCCTCGAATTTGGACAATTCTGAACTCATCGCATCACATCGCGTTCAAACATGCCCACACCCATCAGGCTCCCTTGAAAAAGCGAAAGCAGCTTTGGGGTGCGTTTTCTATCCTCATGGCGAGGAGGGCTAAGCGGAAGACGATGACGTACAATGTGAGGCCAGCTTCAATCTCGACACGACAAGGGCCGGCAAAAAACAAATAGGATGTTCCATAAACGAACGGCCCCTCTCAAGGGGCCGTTGAGCACTGATCCGTTAAAGCAAAACCTAACCCGCCTGAATGCGCCTAATCTTACACATGCCAAGATGTCGGCCCGCATAAAACAGATAAAGTTAAAACTGATTAGTCCGCGTCAAGCTCCTCAGAGGCCGGATCAACCTGATCAAGAATGCGATCAGCCAATAGACCAGAATTCTGACGGATCTGAGATTCAATCTTATCCGCAATCTCTGGATGTTCGCGCAGGAAGGTCTTGGCATTTTCACGTCCCTGGCCAAGGCGCGTGCTGTCATAAGAGAACCAGGCCCCGGACTTCTCGACAATCCCAGCTTTCACGCCCAAATCAATCAATTCGCCCAGTTTAGAAATGCCTTCGCCATACATGATGTCGAATTCAACCTGTTTGAAAGGCGGAGCAACTTTGTTTTTCACCACTTTCACGCGGGTCGTATTGCCTGTGACTTCTTCCTTGTCCTTGATCGAACCAACGCGGCGAATATCAAGGCGAACAGAGGCATAAAATTTCAAAGCATTACCGCCGGTGGTCGTTTCAGGAGACCCATACATGACGCCAATTTTCATACGAATTTGATTGATGAAAATCACCATGCAATTCGAACGCGAGATCGATCCTGTCAGTTTCCGCAGGGCTTGTGACATCAAGCGCGCTTGCAAACCGGGTTGCACATCCCCCATTTCCCCTTCGATTTCCGCACGCGGAACAAGGGCGGCCACGGAGTCAATCACGAGCACGTCAATGGCCCCCGAACGAACCAAAGTATCTGCAATTTCAAGAGCTTGCTCACCTGTATCCGGTTGGGAAATCAACAGATCTTCAAGATTGACCCCCAATTTACGCGCATAGACCGGATCAAGAGCATGTTCGGCATCAATGAACCCACACACGCCCCCTTTCTTCTGGGCTTCCGCCACCGTATGCAAAGCCAGTGTCGTCTTACCTGAACTTTCCGGGCCGTAAATTTCGACCACCCGTCCGCGTGGTAATCCGCCAACACCCAATGCGATATCAAGACCCAATGACCCGGTCGAAACAGTTTCAATTTCGACTTGCTTCTCATTTTTGCCCAAACGCATGATCGAGCCTTTGCCGAAAGCGCGTTCAATTTGGGTCAGTGCAGCATCCAGTGCTTTGGTCTTGTCCATGGATTTTCCTTCAACGAGGCGAAGAGCGGCTTGTGACATGTTCAGGCTTCCTTATGGCAGAGGTCAAATTGAGTCTCAAAGCAAATCTGACCCAAGTATTCTCTTTTTGTTCTCGTTGTAAAGTTCTTTTTTTGTTCTGGCGCGACTTTTTTCTCAATAATCATTTAAACTATTGATAAATATAAGGAATAAATTTTATTCCTGTTTGCATTTTCGCAGAATGTTCTCACGCAGAGGACCGCGGGCTATTTAGCGCCTGTTTCACCGCTTCCACCAATTGTTTGAGGGTGAACGGCTTGGGAAGAAATCCAAAATCCTCCCCTTCTGGGAGGTTGCGGGCGAAGGCTTCTTCCGCATAGCCGGACACAAATATGATTGGCTTATTCGCCCCTTCGGCGCGCAGATGTTTGAGCATGGTCGGACCATCCATTTCCGGCATCACAACATCGGACACAATCAAATCAATGGCAGGATGGGCACGCACTTGCTCTAATGCCTCAACACCAGAAGCCGCCTCGATCACCTGATAGCCACGTTGGGTCAAAGCACGGGCTGCAAAGGCCCGCACCGCATCCTCATCCTCAACCAGCAAAATGGTTTCAGCTCCGGTCATATCCGCCACTGAAGCGGCAGGGCTCGGCATATCCGATGGCTTGGGGTGGAGCGGATCAGATTGGGGGACGATGCCCCCCCCCTCATGTTTGGGCAACAAAAGTGTAAAACATGTTCCCTGCCCGACCTGACTTTCACAAAATACGAAACCGCCTGATTGTTTGACAAAGCCATAGACCATCGACAGGCCCAATCCCGTCCCTTTACCCACGTCTTTGGTGGTGAAAAAAGGTTGGAAAATTTTTGGCAAATCAGCAGCAGCAATACCAAGACCCGTGTCCTCAATTTCAAAGGCCACATAAGACCCATTCGGCACACTGCCATCCCCAAGATTAAAACACTCATCAGGGGTTATGTTGCGGGTTCTGATCGACAATTGGCCACCGTCAGCCATAGCATCACGCGCATTAACAGCGAGGTTCAGAACGGCCTGTTCAAATTGACCGGGATCGGTCATCACCGGCCAAAGATCACGACCCAATTTAATGTCCAAAGGCACGGCTTCACCCAACAAACGACGAACAAGATGGGACACATCCGTCACCGCATCATTAAGACTCACGAGACGGGGCCTGAGGGTTTGCCGACGTGAAAATGCCAGCAATTGACGCACAAGCCCGGCAGCGCGGGTTGCATTCTGTTTAATCTGCATAAGATCTTGGAACGAGGGATCAGTCGGACGATGGCTCACCAACAGCAAATCGGTAAAGCCCAAAATGCCCTGCAAGACATTGTTAAAATCATGTGCAATACCGCCTGCTAATTCACCCACGGCTTGCATCTTTTGGGCTTGCTCAAATTGCGCTTGCAAATTGCGCTGCTCCGTTGTCTCGCGGGCAAATAACACCGAACATCCACCTGCAACCATCGCCGCGGCTTCCGCATAGGCCGGCACCAGATCAATCGCAACGCTCCGATCCCCTTCAGACAGTTTTGTTTCAAACGACACCGCCTGCCCAGCACCCGTTTTAAAACCGGTCAAGGCCTCCTGCATATGCGACCGCCGATCATCGGCGATGAAATGATCAAACCGCTTGCCCTGAATGACAGCGAAAGACCCAAAAAGCGATTCAAAGCGCGGATTCGCTTTTAACACGCATCCATCCGCATCAAGTACCGCGACCGCCATGGGCGCATGCGTGAAGAAAACTGCATCAGAGACAAGCACCGCCGATGGAGATGCAGGCAATGATGGGGTAGAAATTCCCCATTGCTGATCAGCAAACCAATCCGCCACCAAAATCACGCGAAGATCCGTATGGCCTGATCGTTCCGTTGCAAAAGCGGCGCGCACCGCAAGCGCCCGTCCATCTGCAGTTCTGAGCGTCACTGGCTCACTCAAAAAAGGCTGAGCAACCGACAGCGCACCGCCTGCCAAATATTTGGCAAACACGGCCTCCCCAGAGATCAATAGCGGCTCAATAGCTTGTTCCCCCGGAACAAACAGAGCCAGATCCCAATGCAACCACTCCGCTAAGGTCGCATTGATCTGTGTAATATGCCCTTTGCTATCTAAAGCCAGATAGCCAACGGGTGCTTGATCCAAGGCTTCGGCGGCCTCGCGCAAGCTGTCATAGACAGGCTCAATAACCGCAGGGACGCTGTCCTCTTCATGCCATTGCCACAAAGCAGCATCGCCATGCACAGGATGGGGGGGCAATGGTGTCAGATGAAAGTACCACAATTGCGGTTTGGTAGCACGACCTGTCACGACATCAAGCCGGAGCGTTTCTTTATGCGTGTGGCCCTGCTGTTCGGCTTGAACCAAACGAAAGAGAACCTGTGCTGCACGCTCTTCATGCGCGAGTGCAACCCTCAAAGCGACTGGCTGATCATAACCCATACGCGCACATAAAATCTGATAGGCCCGATTAGCCGCCAACACCTGTCCAGAGCGGGTCGTGACAGCGGCAGCACCGGTCAGGGTCTCTAAGAGGCACACCGGCCACACATCAGCCACCGGGACCATAACGCCCAACAACCGCATGAAAACACCGAGCACGACCATCAACACCAGCATGGCAGCCAGTGTGAAAAGCCCATCATGAAACAAGGCTGCCCCTGTCTTCGCGGTCAATTCCAAACCGAAGTGCCAGCCAATGGCCAGCCCACCCCCTAAAGCAAGCGCACGCAACACAAAACGGGCTGGCCGAGGAAAAAGTGGATGCAGAGGCGTGAGCGTAAGATCGGACATGAGTGCCTTCTGGCAAAAGTGTGAGCAGAGAATCGGTAAGCCCCATTCTTGTCGTTCAGCCCATCGCGTCAATTCATTCTTCAAGACAAATTCATTCTTAAAGACGGGGGACGCTGCATCATCTTGTTGCTGAGACACGCGCTGAAGCCAAGATAGACGCCGAAGGCAATAAAGTTTATAAATGAAATAGATTCTAACCGTCTAAACAGAGAGAAACCAACCATCTGCAATGCCCATGCGTCACGATCGGAGCAAGGGGCAAGAGGGCAAAGAAATAACGGGGCTTGGGCGGAAAAGCCTCTGTTTCCAAAAACCTAGAGTGTCGATGGATCATAGGCCCGGCCCGTCTGATTAGCAGGCGCAAGCTGGACCTCTCATTGGGAATGATTGACTATGAGCCTAGTTTCGAATGACCCGACCCAGCTAATCATGATGATTGGTCTGGTTTTATTTGGTCTTGTTGCCGCTTTCCTGTTCTGGACCCGCCCGAAGACCCCATCGGGCGATAGAGAGGGCGCGGATTTTGCCCATGGCTCGACATCGCCACTGATCATTGCTGCACGCAACAGCGTCGGGGAAGGACGAACCGTCATCACGCTCCAAAGCCAAACTCAAGAACATGTGGTCTTGATCGGGCCTCACTCGGATTTATTGCTGGAAAGCCGCACATTATCGCTGAAAAGAACCGACCCGTCAGCCAATCCAACCATTCCTCTGCCTTTCCCCCCCAAAGTTGATCCGCGCATGATGGCTCCACGCGCACAGCCGATGGTCCAACAAGGCTATGCGCCTCACCCCGTTCAGCCTGTTATTCATCCTGTCCCAGCGCAGTCGCCAGCGCCGCCCGCCTATGATCCAGCCCCCACTTATGCTGCACCTCCTCCATCCCCCGTCACGATGCAGCCCCCGCTGCAAACGGAGGTCCGCGCCTATCCGTCCGCACCGCAACATGCCCATGAACAGGCGCCTCATCTGACCCATCAGCCAGCTCCACTGACACCTCCCAGCGTTCCCTTGCCTCCCTTTGATCATGTGTTTCAGGCCAGTGTGAACACGCAGCAAAGTCTTAAAAATCCGCTCTATTCTCCTTTTGACACTGTTGCGCCGCCTACAATTCCTCCGATGCAACCATCTGTTCAAACCGTTGCTCCCCCGCCCGCACCGATATCGCCTGTTGAGGAAGAAATTCCCGTTCCTGCCTTTTTACAAAATAAAATTACCCCGCATTTAATGGAGCAGGCCCTCCCGCCGGAAGAGGCTTTGCCACCGCATTGGCCCGATAATCATGATAGTGATCTTGCTTTGACAGGCTGGGAAACGCCTCCTTCGCCCGCCAAGCCGATGCATGATCCCTATGTCCCGATTGCTGCGCCCTCACCAGCCAGCGAGTCCAACACGGATCAGGTGGCGCGCCAACTTGAAGAAGCGTTACGTCAAAAACTGGCGGAAATTCATCTTAAACCGACCGAGCCGTCCCAAGGCACTGCACCGGCCTCCTCAGTTCATGAGAGCGAGCAAAGCGGATTCGCTCCAGAAAATCTCAGCCCGACGGATGCCGCTGCAGACCGTTTCGAGCAAGAAATCCGCAAATTACTCGGACGAGATTTGAAGAAAAGCTAATGAAAAAGCCGCGGCTCACGCCAGCGGCTTCTTAGCTTAGATCATGAAGACTGTTTAACAGTCACATGTAGGATCAATCATCCCGATAAACGCGTTCATTGCGCTCGTGCCGCTCCTGCGCCTCAAGAGACAGGGTGGCAATCGGCCGCGCTTCCAAACGGCGTAAGGAGATTGGCTCACCGGTCTCCTCGCAATAGCCATAGCTGCCATCGGCAATGCGCCCCAAAGCGGAGTCAATCTTGGCAATTAACTTGCGCTGGCGATCACGCGCCCGCAATTCAATGGCCCGATCTGTTTCCGAGGAGGCACGGTCTGCAAGATCCGGATGATTTTCATTTTCCATTTGCAGCGTGGCCAATGTCTCGCGGCTGTCGTGAAGAATTTCTTCTTTCCAAGCCAGCAAACGGCGGCGGAAATAATCCTGTCTCTTATACACATCTCCGA
>CAWUMW010000070.1:0-10655 GCA_963923415.1 uncultured Hyphomicrobiales bacterium
CTTTGGTTTTGGCGTCTTCCGTGTTTTGTGCGCTGATGGATGCGATTGGCTCTTTGGCTCCCGGCCATCCGGTCCATCTTGATGCGCCTGCTACACCCGAAGCCGTGTTGCGGGCGATTGAGCACTTAGTGAAAAAAACGCAGGAGGCCGCGTAATGGCTGGCGCGCTCATAAAACCAAGTGCTGCGGATTGTGCGGCGCTTGATCATGCCATTGATTTGTCGCGCCAACACATGCAAGCCAATCAGGGCGGGCCCTTTGGGGCTGTCATTATGCGCGATGGTCAGCTGTTGGCGGAAGGATGGAATCAAGTCACATCCTCTTATGATCCAACCGCTCATGCTGAAGTGGTTGCCATTCGGCGCGCCTGTCAGGCGGTTGGCGATTTCAGTCTCAAAGGCGCAACGCTTTACACAAGTTGCGAGCCCTGTCCGATGTGTCTGGCAGCGGCCTATTGGGCGCGGGTGAATCGAATTGTGTTTGCCAATACCCGAGCCGCCGCCGCCGCCATTGGGTTTGATGATGCGCTGATTTACGAGGAAATTCCCAAGCCCGTCGACGCGCGGCGCTTGCCGATGCTGCATGTTCCAAGTGAAGCCGCGCAATCCGTGTTTGAGGCATGGGCCCGCAAGCCCGATAAAGTATCGTATTGAGGGGCGCGCTGGTGTGATCAGCACGAGATGATATCCATCCAACACTCAAATGAAGATCATAAAAAACAAAATAAAGGACAGGCTATGCTGTTAGGGGTGATTGCAGATGATTTGACGGGGGCAACCGATGTCGCCTTGATGTTGTCACGCGAAGGCATGCGGGTGGTCCAAACCGTTGGCGTGCCAGAACATGGCAAGCCCTTGCCCGAAGCGGATGCGGTGGTTGTGTCGATGAAATCACGCACCAATCCGGTTGCAGAGGCGATTGATTGGTCTTTGCAAGCCTGTGAAGCGTTATTGGCGGCGGGAGCCTGCCAAATTCTTTTTAAATATTGTTCAACCTTTGATTCAACCGATCAGGGCAATATTGGTCCGGTTGCTGAAGCCTTGATGAAACGCTTAGGCAGCCGCGTGACGATTGCCTGCCCGGCCTTTCCTGAAAATGGCCGTTCGGTTTATCAAGGCCATCTGTTTGTCGGGTCTGTTTTGTTGTCAGACAGCCCGATGAAAGACCATCCGTTGACACCTATGCGCGAGTCCAATTTGGTGCGCGTGTTACAACGCCAAACTGCCTTTCCGGTGCATTTGCTCGCGCAACAAACAGTGGCGCAAGGGGTTGAGGTCGTGCGCGCAGCTTTGACACAGAGTGCGCAAGACGGCCCGGTGATGGTGGTTGCGGATGCGATCAGCAATCAAGATTTGCGCATTTTAGGCGAGGCCATGGCCGACCAGCCTTTGCTAACCGGAGGATCAGGGATTGCTTTGGGACTGCCGGATAATTTTCGTCGACAAGGACGTTTAAGCGCACAGATGAAAGCCAGTGCTTTTGTAGCCCCCAAAGGGCGCGCGGTGATTTTGTCCGGCAGTTGTTCAGCCGCAACACAGGCGCAAGTGGCGTATGCCCAAACAAAAGGGGTTCCCTCTTTGGCGCTTGATCCGTTAGCCATTGCCCAAGCCCGCCAAACAGCGGATCAGGTTGTAGACTGGGCTCTCGCACAGGGGCAGGATGGGCCTTGTTTGATCTATTCAACCGCCACGCCCCAAGCCGTCAAAGCGATCCAAGATCAATTGGGGCGTGATCAATCAGGCGCGCTGATCGAACATCTCTTGGCGACGGTAGCGCAGCGCCTTTCTGAAGGGGGCGTCAGGCGTTTTGTTGTGGCAGGAGGTGAGACCTCAGGCGCGGTCGTGCAGGGATTGGGCGTGTCGATGCTGGCTATTGGACCGGAAATTGACCCCGGCGTGCCATGGACCTTGGCAGCGGATGGCAAGCCATTGGCGCTGGCTTTGAAGTCGGGCAATTTCGGCACGCAGGACTTTTTCCTGAAGGCGCTTGCGATGTTGTAAGGTCTGACCCTAATAGGTTTTGGCCCCTCTGATTTGCACATAGCAGGCATAGAGCGATGTGGTGCCGCAGATGAACAGGCGGTTGCGATAAGCTTCGCCGAAACAGACATTGGCAACCACTTCCGGTACCTTAATGCGGCCGATCAGCTGACCATCGGGATGATAGCAATGTACCCCGTCGCCAGCCGAGGTCCATAAATGTCCCTCTTCATCAAAACGGAAGCCGTCAAACAGTCCGGCACTGCATTCCGCAAATATCTTGCCGCCCGTCAAACGGCCATGGGATCCGACATCAAAACAGCGGATATGGCGTGGTCCGTTTTCGAGATGGGTTGCACCGGTATCGGCAATGAATAATTGGCTTTCATCAGGTGAGAAGGCCAATCCATTCGGTTTGACAAAATCATCGCAGACAATCTCCACAGCGCCGCTGTGTGGGTCGAGACGATAGACATGGGAGGCGCCGATCTCGCTGGTCGCACGTTCGCCTTCATAATCGGCATCAATCCCATAGGTCGGGTCGGTAAACCAGATGGATCCATCCGATTTCACCACAACATCATTGGGCGAGTTAAACCGTTTACCTTGATAGCGATCAACCAAAACGGTGATGCGTCCATCATGTTCGGTGCGGGTCAGGCGTCGCCCTTTATGTTCAGCGCTGATCAATCGACCTTCACGGTCGATTGTATTGCCATTGGTATTGTTGGAGGGCGAGCGAAACACGCTGACATGGCCATCGCTGCTGTCATAGCGGAGCAAGCGATTATTGGGAATATCGGACCAGACCAGACTATGGCTTGCGTGGAAATAGGCTGGGCCTTCAGCCCAACGGCATCCCGTATAAAGTGTTTCCAAATGCACAGAGCCGTTAAACAGACGGTTAAAACGCCGATCATGACTTTGAAACGGTGACATCTCTTTTAAACCTCGCCTTGTTTTGTCTTTTGCTTGTGCCGCTGTTTTATCACGCAGCGTGATTTTGACAAATCGAGAGGTTCAAGGACGGTGGAGGCTGTGCGGTGTTTTATTCCAGTGATGAGGCTTTAAGAGATATTCCCACAAACCGGCCCATCCTGCTGCCGTCATCAGCAAAAAATAAAATGGCAAACTCAGAAGCACTGTGAGCGAAAGCGGGTGTTGTCGCCTTTTGGCGCCGAGCACCAGCGGTCCGAGCACTACAGGCAGGCTGAGGATGACAACCAGGGACACCGTTAAGTGCAAAGGGGTGGCGGGGGTTGTGTTAAGCCAGTCCCATGGCAGGCCGATCACCGTCAAAGGCCATAACAAGACCGTTGCTGCCAAGCCGAGGCTTTGGGCAAAGTATAGCAAGAAATGCGCGAAGCCTTGTTTGGTAATTTGGTGGATCGGATGGCGGAGATGCACGGCGGAGGTCATGATCCATCCTTTGATCCACCGTCGACGCTGCATCAACCAATCTTGCAAACAGGTGGGGGCGTCTTCATAGGTCGGGCAGGGCAGGCAGGCGGTGCGATATCCCAGACGATGAAGCCGCAAACCAAGATCGGCATCCTCTGTCACATTCCATGCATCCCATCCCCCGGCTTTGATCAAGGCATCGCGGCGAAAATGGTTTGATGACCCGCCAAGCGGAACCGGCCAATTTTTTTGTGTTAATCGCGGCAAGAGGCAATCGAATAAGCCTGCATATTCGAGCGCGAATAAATGCGCGAGCCATCCATGATGTCCATTATCGATCACTAGAGGTGCTTGCAAACATGCAAGATGCTGCGGGCTTTGGACAAAGAGCTGCGCGGCGTGGCGCAATTGCTGCGGATCGGGGCGATCTTCTGCATCATAGACCACGATCAGAGAGCCCGTTGCGAGGCTCAACCCGACATTGAGCGCGCGCGGTTTGGTGCGTGGCAAACCCGCAGGCAAAACCACTGTCTGAAAACCGTATGGGAGTTGCATCGTGTGTAAAGCAGCATGCATCGCCTGATCGTCTTGTTCCAACAGCAAGAAGACCTGACGCCGATCGGCTGGATAATCGAGTGCAAGCAAACTGGTGATGATTTGTGGGAGCAGTGTGGCATCCCGATAAAGCGGCACAAGAATGGAATAAATCGGCCAATCTTTGTCGACAAGAGGCGCTGGAATGACAGTGTCTTGAACAGGTGTTGAAAGAAGGATGATCCGCAGGATCAGCAAGGGGAATAGAAATAGGGTGCTTAACGTGCTCAAGGGCATCCCGCCGAGACAGGCCAAGCCCGCCATCGCCAGCGCACCAGCAACAGGGATCAGGCGGGCGCGTAGCGTCAGGCATAAGGAGCGACAGGAAAAATCAGGTTTTTTCTGGTGCAGAGCATCGGTCAAGGCGTGGGTGAGGGTGGGCACACAACTTTGCATCAGGGATTGAAACAGCAAGGACGGGGTCGTGATCACGAGCTTGTGCAAACCTTGGTTGCTGCTGCGCGGCTGGGTGAGCAATTGTTCGAGCCTGCGGCCTTGCGGTGCTGCGAGCCAGTCTTTGCTGTGATGGGCGGGATCAAGACGCACCATGCCGGCGGCTAAGGCCTCACGCGGATGGGTTGGTGGCAACACAAGCAGGGGCGTGGTGGCAAAGTCGAGCCCTAAATGATCGGCGATCCACTGATAAAATTGCACTTCAGGGATCACCCCTTCAGCAAGCAGCAGCGTATCGACGGCTGTGCCGCTCTGTTGGGCCCGCTGGCAGAGCGCGCGGCGCTGTGTGTCAGAGAGCCACGCATGTGGGATCAGGGCAAGGCAGGCTGGGAGATGCTCAGGATCAAAGGGGGCGGGGAACCCGTCATGAGGATGCGGCATTGGTCAAGAGTGTCTTTTAAGTCAAGAATGAGGTAGAGCAAGCGTCAGGTCGTGGCTTCACTTTGGCCGCGCCGATGCGATATGTCTCCTGTGTAAAAGCGCAGGGGGTCACCAGAACGCGGAAGGAGTTGGCGTGGTGCAGAGCGAATTGAGGGCAGAGCGTTGGCGGTTTTCCGTCGCCCCCATGATGGATTGGACGGATCGGCATTGCCGGGCCTTTCATCGGCATTTGACATCTCAGGCCTTGCTCTACACGGAAATGGTGACAACGGGCGCAGTGATTTTTGGTGATCGCCAACGCCTGATTGGTTTTTCTTCTTTTGAGCAGCCGGTGGCGGTGCAATTGGGCGGATCAGATCCGGCGGCCTTGGCGCAAGCAGCGCGCATCTGTGCGGATATGGGCTATAGCGAAATTAATTTGAATGTGGGCTGCCCATCGGATCGGGTGCAAGATGGACGGTTCGGGGCCTGTTTGATGCGAGAACCGGCTTTGGTCGGGGCCTGTGTGGCGGCGATGAAAGCGGTGGTCAGCGTGCCTGTGACGGTGAAATGTCGGATTGGTGTGGATGATCAGGATCAAGAAGCCGCATTGGATGCTTTAGCGGATCAGGTCATTGAAGCGGGCTGTGACCAGATCACCGTGCATGCGCGTAAAGCGTGGTTGAAAGGACTGTCGCCGAAGCAAAATCGTGATATTCCGCCGCTTGATTATCAACGGGTCTATCGGTTGAAAATGCGACTGCCCAATGTGCCGATTGCGATCAATGGGGGGTTGGTCGATCTCGACACTTGTCTGGCGCAAAGAGCGCATGTGGATGGTGTGATGGTTGGGCGGGCGGCCTATCACAATCCAGAACTGCTGTTAGGCGTTGATCATGCTTTCTATCATAAGCCCGCGCCTTATGCCGATATCTTTGACGCTCTGACAGCCTTTGAGCCTTATGTCGCCAAGCATTTACAAAGCGGGGGCTCTTTACATGCCATCACCCGGCACATGTTGGGCTTGTTCACCGGACGTCCCGGTGCGCGGGCGTTTCGTCGTCATTTGGCAACGCATGCCGTGCAGCGCGAGGCTGGGCTTGAGGTGCTGCGCACGGCCATTGCGCAGGTCGATCGTACATGGTTAGGCCCGAGCGCTTTGCAAGCGAGTGCTTAAGGGGTTTTTGAGGGTTCATCGGGCCAGCCGAGCGCGCGGCGGCGGTCTGGAAGTTGCGCCATGATCGCGCGGCGCTGCAGTTCATCCCATTGCGACCAGAGCGCAATTTCATCTCGACTGCGCGCACATCCGCGGCACAATCCGCTCTGCTCATCAAGCACGCAGATCTGCCGACACGGACTGAGCGCGGAAGTGGCTGGATTGTTTGCGGATAACGACGCCATTGATTGAGACATTTTAAAACAAAAAACCTAAATGATTTATGCACTGATTGTTGCGCTGAGCACCAGTAAAAAAACAATCTCTGACACTTGTTGGCAGGCGCCTGCAACATCGCCGGTCTGCCCGCCAATCAGCTTTTGGGCTTGCGCGATGAGAGGCAGCGGAGCCAGCATCGCCCCCACAATGGCGAGGCCAATTTGTATCGGGTCGCTATCAAGTCCCAAGGGCAAGATTAGGGCAATGCCGCAGGACAAGGCCAGACCGACCGCGAAACTGGCGCGGCTGGCTTTGCCAACGGCGGCAGCTTTGCCATCGGGTTTGGCGGGTGCCAGCATCATCATCGGAAACAAGCCACACAGACGTGACAAAGGCGCTGCGCATAACCACAGCAGTCCGGTTTCTGGCCCGCCTTCGAGATCGATCAATGCGGCGAGAATCGTGATCCGCACACTCAAAGACAGCAGCAAAGCGCAGGCCCCAAAGGTACCGAGACGACTATCCTGCATGATCTGCAATCGGGATTCCTGATCATGTCCGCCACCCAAGCCATCAAAAGTATCAGCCAATCCATCCTCATGAAAGGCGCCGGTGACTAACACATGGGTGGCCAGCGCGAGTGCGGCAGAGACCAGCGGCGTAAAAAACAGATCCGCTGCGATCAGGACCAGCACACTGGGCAAAGCGATGATCAGCGCAGCAAAGGGCAGAATGGGCGTGATCCGATCAAAATCGGGCAAGCGATAGGGGTTTTTCTCTCCACGCAGTCGGGGAATGGGCAGGCGTGCATAAAATCGCAAGGCAACCAGCAAATCACTGAGCCAGGGTTCGTCCGTGTGCGGGTCGGGGCCGAGGGCGCTCATGCTGATCACAGATCCTTTGAGATAGGCGGTTTCATAGAAAGGAGTTTGGCGATATCAAGACGCTATAGGCCATGCTATAGCGCAAAAGAGCCTGAGTCGGCAGTTTGGCAGCCTCTTTGGTAATGCGATGAACCAATGCGATGAATAACGAGAGCGAGTCAGTGATGGTGGGTAGTTTTGAGACGATGCGTCCCTTTGACGATATGCGGGCTTTGGTGGCGGCTTGCCCGGATGCTGATGACATGGCGCGGGATGCAGTTGTCAAACGTCAAGCCAGTCTCGCTAAACCGGTTGGCAGTCTGGGCCTTTTAGAAAATGCGGTGGCGCATTTGGCGGCATGGCAAGGCAAAGCGCAGCCCGTGATGGCGCGCCCGATGCTGTGTGTTTTTGTGGCTAATCATGGTGTGGTGGCGCAAGGCGTCTCAGCCTATCCGTCGGATGTTTCGGCCATGATGCTCAAAGCCTATGGACAGGGCGGTGGGACGATTAATCAAATTTGTGCGACCTATGAATTCGGCTTCAAGGCTTTTGAATTGGCTTTGGATCTTCCCACCGCTGATTTCACCCAAGCCCCCGCGCTCGATGAAAAAGCCTGTGTGGCCACGATGGCTTTTGGCATGGAGGCCTTGGCCGGCGGGGTTGATGTCTTGGGTTTGGGGGAAATGGGGATCGGCAATACCACAGCGGCAGCGGCTATTTTTGCTGCTCTTTATGGAGGAGATCCTGATCGCTTTGTTGGTCGGGGTGCGGGTGCGGATGATGCGCAATGGGCGCGAAAAAAGCAGGCGGTGCGTCAGGGTTTAGAGCGACACCAACAGGTTTTGCACGATCCGCTGGCGGTCCTCGCTGCGTTGGGAGGGCGTGAGATTGCAGCAATAGCGGGCGCTATTTTAGCGGCACGGTTGCAAAAAGTGCCGGTTGTACTGGATGGCTATGTGGTGACGGCGGCGGCGGCGGTGTTACATGCCATCGCACCAGACAGTATCAGCCATTGTTTGGCTGGGCATTGTTCGGCCGAAGGGGCGCATCGTGAAGTCTTGCAGCACTTGGGTCTGGTTCCCTTGCTTGATCTTGGTATGCGTTTGGGAGAAGGAACCGGCGCGGCTTTTGCCATGGCGCTGATCAAAGGGGCTTTGGCCTGTTACACGCAAACATTCACTTTGCAACAGATTGGAGCCGGCCCCTCAGCCTCTGGCTTACACTAAGAGGGAGAGGGCAGATTTTGGGGCAGAGGGCAGATCTTGTTTTTTCGGGACAGCATCAAAAAGCCCCGCCTGTCGCAACAGGCAGGGCTTAAGATCATCAACAAGCCGAAACCTGCCCAAAGTCATCAAGCGCTTATTTGATCAAGCGGGCTAACAGACTTGACGTATCCCAGCGTCCGCCACCCATTTCTTGCACATCGCCATAAAATTGGTCGACCAGCGCCGTCATCGGCAGATGGGCACCATTGCGGCGGGCCTCAGCCAAGCAAATTCCGAGATCTTTGCGCATCCAATCGACAGCAAAGCCGAAGCTATAGGAATTGGCATTCATGGTCTTATAGCGGTTTTCCATCTGCCAGCTTTGCGCGGCACCTTTGGAAATCGCCTCGATCACGGCTTCCGCATCAAGTCCTGAGCGTTTGGCAAAGGCGATGCCTTCAGCCAGTCCTTGCACGACGCCAGCGATGCAGATTTGGTTGACCATTTTGGTCAGTTGTCCGGCCCCTGAGGGGCCCAGCAATTTGACCGCTTTGGCAAAGGCGGTGATCACAGGCTCAGCCTTGGCATAAGCGGCGCTATCGCCGCCGCACATGACAGTCAGCGCGCCATTTTCAGCACCCGCCTGACCACCAGACACCGGCGCGTCAATAAACTCCAGACCCAGCGCATGGGCTTTGGCATAAAGCTCGCGGGCGACTTCCGCCGAAGCGGTCGTGTTGTCAATGAAGATGGCGCCTTTTTTCATCCCGGCAAAGGCACCATCCGGCCCTAGCACCACGGAGCGCAAATCGTCGTCATTGCCCACACAAGCAAATACATAATCACAGTCTTTGGCAGCCTCGCGCGGTGTTTTGGCCGCATGTCCGCCATGTTGCTTGGCCCAGGCTTCAGCCTTGGCAAAAGTGCGATTATAGACAGTCACATCATGTCCGCCTTTGGCTTTGAGATGGCCGGCCATCGGATATCCCATTACACCCAGTCCCAGAAAAGCCACTTTGGCCATGGTTCACACTCCTCACTGTTTCGCTCGCGCTGAACGCATTCTTCCCAAGCCCAACCCGGTGAGGCTGGCCCGTCTTGCCCTTCATAGCCTAGCCGTTGGGGGCTTCGCAAGGACGGGGGTAAGGAAGGGGGGAAGGAGAGGAAGGAGAGGAAGGGGAGGCTTGGCGTCCCCTGAGGGTCTTGCATCTGCTGGGGCTTGAGAGATTGACCTGCAGACATTGACCTGCAGAGATTGACCTGCCCCCCCGCCACCCTGCATAAGAGGGCATAAAACAAAGGAGCCTCAGACAATGGCAACCGACGCCGATATTCGCAAAGCCTTAGCCAGTGTGAAAACCCCGAATGGAGAGAGTTTGGATCGGTCGCCTTATCTGCAAGGCGTCTCCGTACAGGAGGGCAAGGCCTATGTGACGCTTCATTGTCAGCCAGATCAAGCCAAAGCGCTTGAACCGATGCGGGCGGCGGCAGAAAAGGCCGTCAAAGCGGTTGCGGGGATCAAGGCGGCTTTGGTGATGTTGACGGCGGAACGTCAGGCGGGTCAGGGGGTCGGTTCGGGCCCTGCGCAGCCCGGTCCGCGCGCGCAAGCGGCAACCGGTAAAAAACTTGTACCGGGGGTTAAGCACATTATTGCGGTGGCCTCCGGGAAAGGTGGAGTGGGCAAATCCACCACTGCGGTCAATCTGGCTTTGGGCTTGCAGGCGCAAGGGCTGCGGGTTGGTCTGTTGGATGCGGATGTTTACGGCCCCTCTTTGCCGCGTTTATTGGGGCTGAGTGGCAAGCCGGTGCTTGGGGAAGGGCGGATGCTGGAACCGCTTGAGGCCTATGGGCTAAAAGTGATGTCGATTGGATTTCTCGTTGAAGACAATGCTGCCATGATCTGGCGCGGACCCATGGTGATGTCGGCCTTGCAGCAGATGTTACGAGAAGTGAATTGGGGCGAATTGGATGTGCTGGTGGTCGATATGCCCCCCGGCACCGGGGATGCACAACTCACCATGGCGCAGACCGTACCGCTGGCTGGTGCGGTGATTGTGTCAACGCCGCAGGATCTGGCGTTGATTGATGCGCGGCGCGGGATTGCGATGTTTGAACGCGTCGAAGTGCCAATCTTGGGCCTGATTGAAAATATGAGCTATTTCCAATGTCCGCATTGTGGAGAGCGGGCGGAAATTTTTGGCCATGGGGGCGCTAAACATGAGGCGGAACAGCGCGGGGTGGCCTATTTGGGGGCTGTACCTCTGACATTGGATATTCGTGAACGCTCCGATGCGGGCAAGCCAGTGGTCGCCACCGCGCCAGAAAGCGCCTCGGCGCGGCTCTTTGTGGATATCGCCGCGCAAGTTGCCGCACGGTTGCAGCAAGGGACGGGGGCTCGCCCCGCGCCTCAAATCGTGATTCATTGA
>CAWUMW010000071.1:0-10650 GCA_963923415.1 uncultured Hyphomicrobiales bacterium
GTGCGATTGCTGTTTGCGGATATTGAAACCAAACGTGATTTGATTGATCTGATCGGACGGACGGAAACCGGCGATGGAGTGAGAATTTATATCGGCTCTGAAAACAAACTGTTTTCCTTGTCTGGCTCTTCGGTGATTGCGGCCCCGTTTCGGGATCAGGCGCAAAAAATCATTGGTGTGTTGGGCGTGATCGGGCCGACCCGTTTGAATTATGCGCGGATTGTGCCGATGGTTGATTTTACCGCCAAGGTTATTTCCAGCATGTTGACCCAAAACAAGCGCTAAGAGGGTCTTTACACCAGCCGGATGATGACAATTCCGCCCAACGCCATCAAAACGGCCAGCCATCGGACCACGCCGATTTGTTCTTTAAGCAACCACGCGGCAAAGGCTGTGGCAAAGACCACACTGGTTTCACGCACCGCCGAAGCAGGGGCCACAGGGCCGGTCTGATAGGCCTGTAAAATCAAAATGAAAGAGCTCAGCGACACGCAGGAGCCAACCAATCCAAAGCGCAGATTGTTGCGCAAAATGGCGCGCGGCCGGGTGCCCTCAAAAGACATCGTGATCAGCAACAAGATGGAATTGAGAATGGAGGCGGAGGCACCATAAGCGGTAACGGATTGGGCTGAGACCGGTTGGCCATCGGGACCCGCCAGTCTAATCCCGTGCGAGTCCACCAGCACCACCCCAGCGGTAAAGACCCCGGCCAGCAAGGCCAGCACCAACCCGCGTTGATCAACCCGATCGCCCTGTCGGGCGGACAGGCCGAGCAGCAAAATGGCGGCACAAATCACCCCCATGCCGATCAGCGGACCAGCCTGCGCGGTCTCCTCAGCAAAAATCAGAATTTGCGCAATGCCAACAAATAACGGAGCTGCCGCGCGTGAAACCGGATAGGCAAGCGATAAGGGCAAGCGGTTATAGGCCATCATCGTCAGGCGCATGGTGGCGAGATTAAAGACGCAGCTGGCAACAACATAGGGATAACATGCTGGATCCGGCAGGCCCGTCAGCGCCAATAAAGGAATGGCCAACACGCCGGCACAAAAAACCATCGCCGCATAACCAAATCCGGGATCTGGACGGCTGCGGGCCAGCGTGTTCCAGACAGCATGTAAAATGGCACTGGTCAGAGCCAGAAAAAGAACATGGGTGGGCATGATAGATCGCAAACAAAGGGCAGAAACAGGAACAAGGGCGGCCAGAGCAGGAGCAAGACACGCACAGGAGCGTGGGGCGAACCTGTCCAGTCTTGACCGTTTGACGGTTTGGCGCAAGTCGCAGACAGGGTGGTGGGTGCTGCTTTTGCGGGCAAAAATCAGCAGGGGATGCGTGGACGGCTGAAAATCCGGGCTGGTATTCTGCGGCGGGCAGGTTAGGGTATGGGACTAAAGTCGAGGTCCGAGCGCGTAGAATTTTAGGAACATCATGAGTTTTATCAATCCCAATCCCTTTACCACCCGTCCTGAAATTGAAGGCACGTTTGGTGTTGTTGCAACCACCCATTGGATTGCCACCGCGGTTGGCATGGCGACGCTGGAAAAAGGGGGCAATGCCTTTGACGCAGGCGTCGCCACGGCCTTTACCTTGCAAGTGGTGGAGCCGCATCTGAACGGCCCGGGCGGTGATGTGCCGATTATTTTGCATGCGATGCGCAGCCAAAAAACCGAAGTTATTTGTGGTCAGGGTACAGCCCCAGCCGGGGCGACGATTGCCCATTATAAGAATTTGGGTCTTGATTTGGTTCCCGGCACCGGCTTGTTGGCGCCCTGCATTCCCGGCACCTTTGATGCCTATATGCTGATGCTGCGCGATTACGGCACGCTGTCTTTGCGCACTGTTCTGGAGCCGGCAATTTTTTATGCCCGCCACGGTTATCCGCTGGTTGAGCGGATTGTTGCCACCTTGGCCACGGTGGAGGATTTGTTTCGTACCCATTGGCGCAGTTCTGCCGATACCTATTTGCGCCATGATCGTTTGCCGCAAACTGGCGATTTATTCACCAATCCGGTTTTAGCGGATATGTATGAGCGGATTGTGCGGGAGGCGGAGGCCGGCGGTGGGTCGCGCGAACAGGTGATCGAGCGCGCCCGTACTGTGTGGTCGCAAGGCTTTGTGGCGGAGGCAATTGACCGGTTCTGCCGCACCCAAGAGGTGATGGATGTGACCGGGCGAGCCCATCGCGGGGTTTTGACCGGACAGGATATGGCTGGCTGGCAGGCGCATGTCGAAGCGCCGATCCATTATGATTACGGTCGCTATCGGGTATTTAAATGCGGGCCCTGGTCACAAGGCTTGGTGGCTTTGCAGCAATTAGCCTTGTTGCAAGGCTTTCCGCTGGATGGGATGTCAGCCACCGATCCTGATTTTGTACATTGGATTGTTGAAGCGTCCAAATTGGCCTTTGCGGATCGTGAGGCGTTTTATGGGGATCCGAATTTTGTATCCGTGCCTATCGAGACATTATTGTCGGATGCCTATAATGAACAGCGTCGTGCTTTGATCACCGCGCAGGCCTCGCTTGAATTGCGTCCCGGACAGATTACCGGCGCGGGCGGCCGGGTTGATGCTCGGATTGCCGAAGGGCCGCGCGTAGCGGTGGGGGCGACGGGGGCCGGGGAACCAACGGTGGGCCGGATGGGTGAATCCAAAGGCGATACCGTGCATTTTGATATTATCGATAAAGACGGCAATATGGTGGCCGCGACCCCATCGGGTGGATGGCTACAATCGTCGCCAGTGATACCCGAGCTTGGTTTTTGCTTAGGGACGCGGGCGCAAATGTTCTGGCTGGATGAAAGCCACCCGGCTGCTTTGATGCCGGGGCGGCGTCCGCGCTCGACCTTATCACCGACTTTGGCAGCGCGCGATGGAACACCCTATATGGTGTGGGGTACACCGGGCGGTGACCAGCAGGATCAATGGATCCCGCAATTATTGCTGCGCCATATTCACTGCAACATGAATTTGCAGGAATCGATTGATGCCCCCGCATGGCATTCCGAACATTTCCCCGGCTCGTTCTGGCCGCGCACGTCGCGGCCCGGTGTGCTGGTGGTTGAATCCCGGATGCCCGAGGCCACAATTGCCGAATTGAAGCGCCGGGGGCACAAGGTCGAAATCGGCGATGCGTGGTCGGAAGGGCGCTTGGTGGCGGCCTCGAAAATCGGTCAACGGCGGCGGGCCGCTGCCAATCCGCGCGGCATGCAAGCCTATGCGGTCGGTCGCTAAAGGCGTGATAGGGCGGCCAGGATGAGACTGAGAGATAATCAGAGTGAGCGTTAACAAAGATCAAAGCGAGACAACTATCGGCATTCAGGGGGCTTCATCATGACATGGTCGATCATTGCGTATGATGACAAAACGGATCTAACCGCGATTGCGGTTTCCACCTGCGCGTTTGCGGTTGGGGCGCGGGTGCCAACGCTGGTCACAGGGGTTGGAGCGGTGGCCAGCCAATCCTTCGTCAATCCTTATTACGGGCCGCAGGCCATCGCATTGTTGCGTGAGGGCGCATCGGCTGAGCAGGCTCTCGAGATCATCACCCAGCAGGATGCAGGGCGGGCGATGCGGCAGGTGCATCTCATGGATTCCCAGCATCGATTTGCCGCCTATACGGGAGCGGGCTGTGTCGATTGGTGTGGATCCCTGATCAGGCACCATTTTTCGGTGGCGGGGAATATGTTGGCGGGTCCGCAGGTGATTGAGGCAACAGCACAGGCCTATGAGGCGCAGGCGGATCTGCCTTTTGCTCGGCGTCTGATTGCGGCCTTGCAGGCGGGCGAACAGGCTGGTGGGGACAAGCGGGGCAAGCAATCAGCGGCCTTGCTGATTCATGATCAGGAGGATTATGCCTATCTCGATCTGCGGGTCGATGATCATGTTGATCCTTTGTCGGAATTGGCACGCTTGGAACAGGTCAGCCGCGGCCGCTTTGCCCATTATCGCAAATTTATGCCCTCGCGGGCGCATCCGGCAGGCGTGACGGATCGAGCCGAATTGGAGCGCTTGATCGCAGCCAGCATGGCGGAGGAGGCAGGTTCTTGAGCACGCCCTTATTAGCCATCAAAGATTTGCGGGTTCGGTTTCGCGGAGCGGATGGTCAACAGGTGACCGCCGTTGATGGTGTGGATGTGTCGGTTGCGGCGGGTCGTGTATTGGGTTTGGTGGGAGAGTCGGGCTGCGGAAAAAGTGTCACCTCTTTGTCGGTGATGGGTTTGTTGCCGCGCGACAGCGCGCAGGTCGACGGTCAAATTTTATTTGAGGATCAGGATTTACTGCAGCTGAATGAAACGCAGCATCGGGATCTGAATGGTGACCGGATCGCTATGATTTTTCAAGAACCCATGACCTCGCTCAATCCGGCCTATACGATCGGCGAGCAGATCGTGGAATTAATCTTGCGCCATCGGCCTGTTACGCGCCAACAGGCGCAGCATCACGCGGTGGACATGCTCAAACAGGTGCGCATCCCGACCCCTGAACAGCGCTTTCATGACTATCCGCACCGACTGTCGGGCGGCATGCGGCAACGGGTGATGATTGCCATGGCTCTGGCTTTGAACCCAACCTTGCTGATAGCCGATGAACCAACCACGGCTTTGGATGTCACCATTCAGGCGCAGATTCTCGACCTGATCCGGGGCTTGCAAAAACAACAAGCCACGGCCGTGATTTTGATCACGCATGATTTAGGCGTTGTGGCGAATTTATGTGATGATGTCGCGGTGATGTATGCAGGACAGATCGTTGAAAAAGGATCGGTGGAAGCCATTTTCAAGACCCCGCAGCATCCCTATACGGTTGGCTTATTAGGCTCTTTGCCGCGCTTGGATCGGCGCCAAGATCGGCTGGCGGCTATTGAAGGACAGGTACCGGATATGAGCGCACAGCAGCACGGCTGCCGCTTTGCGGCGCGCTGCCCGTTTGTCGCGCCGCTGTGTCAGACAGAGACGGTGATGTTGCGCAGCCTCGCCCCTGGTCATGAAAGCCGCTGTGTGCGGGCTCCGTTAGAAAGGCTTGTTGCATGAGCACGCCGCTGTTGACGGTCACTGGTCTTTGTAAAAATTTTGTGCTGCGGCGGGATATTTTTGGTCGGCCGCGCGCGGTCGTGCGGGCCGTCGATCATGTGGATTTGCAGCTCTTTGCCGGTGAGACGCTGGCGGTGGTTGGTGAGTCGGGCTGCGGCAAATCAACATTGGGGCGATTGATTTTGCGTCTGATTGAAGCTGATCAGGGCGAGATTTTGTTTGATGGCCAATCGGTGCGCCAGCTGGGGGATCACGCTGTGCAGGCTATGCGCCGCAAGGCGCAGTTGATTTTCCAAGATCCCTTTGCCTCGCTCAATCCGCGCATGACGGTCGGGGATTTGCTCTCTGAGCCATTGCGTCTGCATCAGATTGTCCCTGCGGATCAAACGATTGCGCGGGTCGCGCAGTTGTTAAATCAGGTTGGGTTAAAGCCCGAACATGCAGGACGCTATCCGCATGAATTTTCAGGCGGGCAGCGCCAGCGGATTGCGATTGCGCGGGCCATTGCGGTACAGCCTAAATTCATTGTCTGTGATGAACCGGTGTCAGCGCTTGATGTGTCCATCCGTGCGCAGGTTTTAAACTTATTGGCTGATCTGCAAAAACAATTGGGCCTGTCTTATATTTTTATCAGTCATGATTTGTCGGTCGTCCGTCATAAAGCAGATCGGGTCGCGGTCATGTATTTGGGGCGCATTGTGGAAACCGGTCCGGTGGCCGATGTCTTTGCGCGGCCTCGCCATCCTTACACACAAGCGTTGCTGCGTGCGATCCCGCAACCGGTAATCCGGTCTCAGGCAACCGCTTCTGCTCCTGTGCCTTTGCTTGAGGGCGATGTGCCTTCACCGCTGAATCCGCCTGCGGGCTGTCATTTCCAGACACGCTGCCGATATAAAGTTGATCCATGCCAGCATCAGCGCCCGTCTCTTGATCGGGTTTCTGAGTCCCATCATGTCGCCTGTTTGCGGCATCACGATGTGGTTGCCGATCCGGCATTTGATGGATCGTCTGCGGGTCACAGGGATCGCTCTGACGTCTTGGACAAACTCATGCAGGCTTTTGTGACTTCCCCATCTTCTGTTCATTCTACCCAACAATCGCTTTAGATCATGTCTTCAACGGGAAGGAGAAATTTATGAGCTGGAAAACCTCTCTGAAATGGCTTGCTCTAGCAGGCGGATTGGCCTTGTCGCTTGGCACGGCAACGGCCCAAACGCAAATGCGCATCGGACTTGCAGAAGATCCGGATGTGCTCGATCCGTCTTTGGCGCGGTCTTATGTCGGTCGGATCGTCTTTGCGTCTTTATGTGACAAATTATTTGATATTGATGCCAAGCTGAATATCGTGCCGCAATTGGCGCTGTCCTCGCAGACATCGGCGGATGGAAAAGAGGTGGTGATCGCCTTGCGTCCTAATGTCAAATTTCATGATGGTGAACCGATGGATGCGGAAGCGGTCCGCTTTTCATTGGATCGGCATTTGAATATGGCCGGATCATTTCGTAAGCCTGAACTGGGCTCTGTGGCCGATATTAGCGTTGTTGATCCGCTGACGGTCAAATTAACGCTCAAAGCTCCTTTTGCGCCTTTGCTTGCTCAATTAACGGATCGGGCGGGGATGATTGTCTCTCCCAAAGCGGCCAAAGAGCTGGGGGATAAATTCGGACAAAAGCCGGTTTGTGCGGGCCCCTTTAAATTTGTAGAGCGGGTGCAGCAAGACCGCATCGTGCTCGAAAAATTTGCTGACTATTGGAATAAAAGCGCCATTCATTTTGATCGCGTCACCTTTGTGCCGATTGCCGATTCGACCGTGCGTCTCGCCAATTTGCGTTCAGGCCAGCTTGATTTGATTGAGCGTCTGCCGGCCACCGATATTCGAGATGTCAAAGCCAATCCCAAACTCAGATTAACGACCACCGCCTCCTTAGCCTATACCGGCATTACCATGAATATTGCCAATAAAGAGGCAGGGAAAACGGGCTTGGGACTTGACCCTCGCGTCCGTCAGGCCCTCAATTGGGCTATTGATCGGGAGGCCATCAATCAGGTGGCGTTTAATGGTGAGTTTTTGCCCGGCAATCAATGGATCAATCCTACCAATCCCTATTATCAAAAAGCCTTTCCGGTAACCGGACGGGATGTGAAAAAGGCGCAGGATTTGTTGAAAGCGGCCGGTGTCAAAACACCTTTGGCGATTGACTTCATGGTGCCCAATAATCCTGAAGCCCGGCAGGTTGCTGAAATCGTGCAAGCCATGACCGCAGAGGCCGGCATTGATATGAAAATTCGGCTCACCGAATTTGCAACCTCGCTTACACAAGCCGAGCAAGGCAATTATCAGGCCTATCTTTTGAATTGGTCAGGCCGCACCGATCCTGATGGCAATGCCTATAGTTTCCATGTTTGCGGACAGCCGCTCAATTATACCGGCTATTGCAACAAGGAGGTTGATGCCTTGCTTAATGAGGCCCGGCAAAAAAGCACTCTTGAAGAGCGTAAGGCTGTCTATGAAAAAGCCACTAAAATCTTGCAAGAGGAAGGCGGTGTTCTTTATCTCTATCATGTGAGTATTTTGATGGCGCATACGGATCGGTTGGAGGGCTATGTGCAATTGCCCGATGGCCTCATTCGGTTGGCGGGCGCCCGCTTGAAATAATCACGCAAGGAATAGTGATACGAAATCGTGATGAGAACTAACATGCTTGGGCGCAGCTGATTGTGGGCTGTGCCCAAGCCACAAACCAGAATGAGCGGCTGATGCTGGCTTTAATGATCAAACGATTGTTGCAACTGATCCCGACCGTCTTTTTTGTGTCGGTGATTATTTTTTCTTTGCAACATTTGTTGCCGGGGGATCCGGCGCTCATCATGGCGGGAGAGGATAAAGACCCTGTCGTGATTGCTCAGATCCGGGCGCAATATCATCTCGACCAACCCATTCCGGTTCAATATCTCTATTGGGTGCAAGGCGTTGTGCAAGGAGATTTGGGTGAATCCATGCGGTTGAAAGCACCGGTGTTGGATTTGGTGCGTGATAAATTACCCGTCACCTTGCAACTGGCTTGTATGGCGATGCTCATTGCCCTGAGTTTGGGTGTGACTTTTGGGGTTTTATGCGCGGTGTTTAAAGGCCGATTTTTAGATGGCGTGGTCAATGTGATCGGCTTGATTGGAATCTCCACCCCCAATTTTTGGCTCGGAATCATGTTAATTTTTTTATTCTCCGTGCATTTGGGATGGTTGCCAGCCTCAGGCTATGTCAGTCCTTTTGAAGATCTTGGTCAATCGCTCAAAACAACGGTGATGCCAGCTTTTGTTTTAGGCAATGCCATTGCGGGTGTGTTGATGCGTCATACGCGGGGCGCGATGTTGCAAGCTCTGGCGTCTGACTATGTGCGCACGGCGCGCGCAAAAGGACTTTATGAACATGTCGTGGTGATCAAACATGCCATGCGCAATGCACTCACGCCCGTGATTACATTGGGCGCTTTGGAATTTGGTACTTTGTTGTCTGGTGCGGTTTTGACAGAACAGATTTTTACCATTCCGGGCTTTGGTAAATTGATTGTCGATGCGGTGTTCAATCGGGATTATGCGGTGGTGCAAGGGGTCGTTTTAGTGACGGCCACCACCTATATCCTTCTCAATCTTCTAGCGGATTTAGGCTATATTCTGGTCAATCCGCGGTTGCGGGATCAATGATGTGACGCACTCTTTTGCTCGCTCTTCTTTTGAGTCACCCGCTGGACGGGCATGGCGTCGTTTGAAAGCGCGCGGCCCGGCGATGGTCGGTTTGGTGATGATTGTGTGTTTGGTCATCTTGGCAGTATTTGCGCCTGAAATCGCCCCCTATGATGTGATTAAGCAAAATTATCTTTTGGTGCGCAAACCACCCTCTGCGCTGCATTGGTTTGGAACCGATGAAGTGGGCCGTGATGTTTTAACGCGTGTGATCTGGGGCGCACGCGCCTCTTTGTCAGCAGGGGTGATTTCGGTTGCCATTGCGGTGTCGATTGGCGTGCCGCTTGGCTTGATTGCGGGCTATCGTGGGGGGCTGGTCGATGCCTTGATCAGCCGCTTTACCGATGCGATGTTGGCCTGTCCCTTTTTGATCCTCGCCATTGCGCTGGCCGCATTTTTAGGGCCCTCGCTTGGTAATGCGATGATTGCCATTGGCATTACCGCGACGCCGTTATTTGTGCGCTTGACGCGCGGTCAGACCTTGGCCATTCGAACCGAAGATTATATTGAAGCGGCGCGGGCGGTCGGCAATCCGGTGTGGCGCATTGCCGTGCGTCATATCCTGCCTAATGTGTTGCCAGCTTTATTGGTACAAGCAACGCTGACAATTGCCACAGCGATTATTGCAGAAGCCAGCCTGTCTTTTTTGGGGCTTGGTCAGCAGCCGCCTCTGCCCTCATGGGGCTCGATGCTGAATGTCGCGCAACGCTTTTTAAGCCAGGCGCCATGGATGGCGATCTGGCCGGGTCTGGCTATTTTTGTCTCGGTGGTATCGTTTAATCTGTTGGGCGATGGGCTGCGCGATGCCTTGGATCCGCGCAGCCGTTAACGGATTTAAGCGTCAACAGTCAAACTGACGCGGCCAATGCCTTTGATCTCGGCTTCGATATGGCCAGCGCCGGTGATCAGGGTTGGCACAGTCAGCGATCCGGTGGTGATAATCTGCCCTTTCTTGAATCCGCCAAAAGCATCATCGGGGGCATTGGCATTTAATAAAATCGGCAGGATCGGATCATTTTGCGGATGCCCGCCGATTTTATCTTCTTTCACCGTGCCATCGAGCCACCATGTCAGGGGCAGTGTGGCGGCGTCGGCAATGGCGCTAAAGGGCACGCGGGCTCCGGTGACAAAAGCCGCATTGCCCATATTGTCGGCAAGCCATGCTGGGAAAGGGGCGTCCCCGGGCGATTTTTTCAAACGCGATCCAATCAGCTCAATGCCGGCGATCCATGACCCGCAGGCCGCCTCAATCTCGTGGCGGCTATAAGGGGTGCTGCGATGCGGTAAATCGGCTGTGAGTTCCACCGCCACTTCGATTTCGATCAAATAGCCTTCTTCGATCATTGGCACATGGGCGGAGTTGGTATGGATATGCTGGGCAAACATCGGCGCATAAGCGGGCGTGCCATCAATCACCGCGACTTTCCATCCGCCCGGTGCTTGATGGAGGCCTTGCGCCACCTCCCAGATCACTTGTTTGGCTTGAGCGCGTGTTAAGGCGCGTGCATCGTCATCGACCGCGATCCGTTTTTGGGTTTGATGCGCTTTGAGGAGCGATTGGGCGAGGCGGGTGGCATTGTGGTCTGACACGTGTAGAGTCTCCATGATTGCGTCTTGTGAGCGAGGTCGTTTAGGATCGCTGGCCAGTAGAGTCGATTTGGCCGGTTTATTCTAGTAAATTTTATGGCACGAACCAAATAAAGGTGAGGACATGATTGATCTTGACGCGATCCAAGCGGCGCAACGCAGAATTCAGGATGCGGTGCGGCATACGCCAATTTTGCCGGTCAATCAGTGGCGTGATCCATTGCCCTGCCGCGTGACTTTGAAGCTGGAATTGCAACAAGTGACGGGCTCCTTTAAGGCGCGCGGGGCG
>CAWUMW010000072.1:0-10489 GCA_963923415.1 uncultured Hyphomicrobiales bacterium
TTCGAAAGACAGCAAAACAGAAGCTCCGAGGGTGTCTAGAAAACTCGGGGCTATTCAGTGCGCATTTTGGGCAAAACTCGTGCTCGTGACCAAACAAAAGATCGCCGTATAAATCAGACGCATGGCGCTTGCCTCTCTCAAGGGAATTTCTTATTTTAGAAATATCTAATATAAAAAAGCAATATTCAATCGAATTCAACGAAAGTTGTATCTTGGCGCATTTCTGACAGGCGTAAGCTTAAGGAAAACAAGGCTGAGGCGGACATGTGCGACGAAAGCGGCTGGAGCAGGCGGTCTATCCTGAGCCTTTTGGCTTTTGGAGGGAGTTGGGCCGCTCTTTCTCAGAGTGAAGCTGCTGAACTCGTATCGGATGATTTTTCATTCATCCGTACACTTGATCTTTCTGCAGAAAAAATTCTTGAGAGTTTTCCTCAGGGCCAGCGGGTTGGGGCTGAAAATCCAGATGTGACCCTTGTTGAGCTGTTTGATTACAATTGCGGTTTTTGCCGGCGCGCATGGCGACCGCTTGCTGATTTGATGGAGTCAGATTCTCGTCTCGCATTGTATTTTGTTCATTTCCCAATTTTGTCACCTGGTTCTGAAGTTGCTGCAGCTATTCAGCATGCCGTTTTTCTTCGCGATGGGGCTTTGCTAGCTAATCAATTACATCAGGCTCTTATGACACTTTCTGGACGCATTGACGCTGATCGAGTGCATCGTGTCTGTGAGACATTGGGAATTAAGATACCCTCTGAGCGTCAAATTGGTGATGCGCGAGGGCTTATGCTCGAAAATCGACGTCATGCCGGGCCATTAGGTATTCGTTATACGCCGACATTTGCTCTTGCAGATACAACATTCATTGGGTGGCCTGGCCCCAAAACAATGTCAGATATGATTGGGCAAGTACGCCAATGTGGACGCGTACAATGCAGCTAAGGACATTTCGCCAATTTCTATTGCTGTTTGCGCTTTTAGTGTCCACACCTTTGACGTTTTTGCATGCACAAACAGCTAATTCAAAATTAATTCGAATAGGAATTCTTGCATTTCGGGGGAATGAGGAAGCTGAGAAAACATGGGGTCCGACGCTTAAGCAATTGCAGCGTGCAATGCCTGATTATCATTTTGAGTTGGTGCCAGGAAGTGCGCAGTTTTTAACCGCGGCAGTGGCCAGCCATCGACTTGATTTTTTAATTACCAATCCCGGCCATTATCTCGAATTGGAAGTTGATTATTCAGCAGTTGCGATCGCAACTGAACAACAGATGGATGGAACGCCAACATCAGAATCGGTTGCGGCGACAATTGTTGTTCCAGCGGAAACGAGTGACATTTATCAACTAACAGATTTCAAAGGAAAGCGACTCGCTGCTGTTTCCTCTGATGCATTTGGTTATCGTGCGGCACTCCGTGAGTTTTTAAGCCGTGGTATTGATCCTGCAAAAGATACAGAGCTTCTCTTTGTTGGTTTTCCTGTTGAAGGCGTTTTGAAGGCGGTTTTCTCAGGGCGTGCCGATGGTGGAGTTATTCGGTCTTGTCTGCTGGAGCAATTAATTAAAGAAGGCGCGCTTGATCCAAATGTTTTCCGCGTTGTTGGACGGATGCCATCACGGTCTTTATTGTGTGAGGTTTCAACTCGGCTCTATCCTGGCTGGGCTTTCGTCAAAGTGGCACAAACGTCCCCGGCGCTTGGTGCCACGCTTGCCAACAAGCTTTTGACCTTGCAACCCAGTGAGGGCGAGGTTGCTTGGACATTACCTGAAGATTACACGCCCATTCAGGATCTCTATCGTACGTTAAAAATTGGACCTTATGCGCCTTTTACCAGGCTGGGCATTTTTGATTTTCTTTGGGAGCATCGCGTTCTCGGGGCTTTTATTAGTATGGCTTTGCTGTGGTGGATTTTTCATGCAGCACGGGTTGGATATTTGTTGCGCAAAAGAACAGTAGAATTGGAGCTAGCTTATGAAACAGCTCGCGTGAAAGGTGAGCAGATCGAGCATGCGCAACGCCTGTCATTGATGGGGGAGATGGCAAGTTCGTTGGCGCATGAAATCAATCAGCCCTTAGCTGCTATTTTGAGTTACGCGCGTGGCTGTGAGCGGCGTATTTCCTCTGGCGATGATTTAGAATCAATTCGCTTAGGTGTTCAGCGGATCGCTGTTCAGGCAGAGCGGGCTGGTTCAATCGTGCGTCGAATGCGAGACTTTGTTCAGAAAAAACCACGCCAACAAGTGCCGGTTGATCTTGCAGAGATTGTGCGCGATTCTTTGATCTTGTTTGAGCCGACAGCACAAAATCGAAATGTCAGTATTCTTGCTGATGTGCTAGATCAGCCATGCTGGATTTTGGCCGATCGTGTGCAAATTGAAGAGGTTTTGTTGAATCTTCTACAAAATGCTTTGGAAGCATTGGGCGAATGGTCGGGCGGAAAAATTCAGGTTCGGGTAGTAAAGATTAATCACGCCTTTCAGGTGAGTGTCACGGATAACGGAACAGGCGTTGCCCCAGATTCAGTTCCTCTCTTATTTGAGGCATTTTTCACTACCAAGACAGATGGCTTGGGGCTCGGTCTTTCCTTGAGTCGAACAATCATCGAGGCGCATGGTGGCCACCTCAGTGTTGATATTGATCAGCCAGGCGAGACCACTTTTTGGTTCACGCTTCCAGAAATTGAGGAGACAGGCGCGTGACCGGTGACCCTCTTGTTTACATTGTTGACGATGATCCGGATGTCCGAGATTCTGTTGGCTTTCTCGTCTCATCTGTCGGGCACAAATTTGTTGCTTGTGCATCAGCGCAAGAGTTTCTTTTGGTTCTTGATGATCGGGTTCCAAGCTGTACAGTTTTGGACGTACGCTTGCCTGGGCAAAGCGGGCTTGAATTGCAAAATGAGTTGCGACGTCGTGGTTCGGTAACGCGCATCATTTTCGTGTCAGGCCATGGTGATATTGCAAAAGCGGTGCGCGCCGTGCGCCAAGGGGCTATCGATTTCTTAGAAAAACCTTTTGATGACCAAGCCCTGTTAGATCGAATCGAAGAGGCCTTAGCAGACAGCGCCTTGGCTTTGGAGCAGCGTGACAAGGAAAGCGCCCTCGATCAGCGCATGAGCAGCCTGACAGATCGGGAGCGGCAGGTATTGAGCCGCGTGATTGCAGGCAAAACCAGCAAAGTCATTGCGTTGGAATTGGATATTTCACTGAAGACGGTCGAAAACCATCGCCATAATCTGATGATTAAAGCAGGTGTGGCATCGTCTGCTCAGCTGATTGCTTGGGCCGCAGGCTCAAAGATTACCGATTAGTCTTAGGTGAAAACCCCTATCTAAACCCGGATTCACCACCGATAGATTTTTGCAGACGACAGCCTAGCCTTACACTCAAAGAGATCCTGACGGCACGGCCGGTCAGGGCGCGTGGAGGGGCTGCCCGATCTGTTTCGCAGAGATCTGCGTCAGCTTCCTTTTCGTTTCCTGGTCTGTCTGCACCAGCATGCGAGGGATGAATGTCGGGGAGTTTTGAAAAGAGAAGCGGTCGACTGCGACCCGCTCCAGAAAATTTTCTAAGCAGCGAAGATATTCAAGACGTCTCGCGTGGACGCCGTGATTTCCTGCGTGGTTCATTTGCTGCGGCAGCTTCCGCACTGGCGGTGAGTTCTGCAGAGGCGCAAAGCGCTGCAGGTGAAGATGCTATTTTGAAGCTGCCGCCATGGTCGACATCCCTTGGTCAGCCGGTTGCTGCAACGCCCTATGGCATGCCTTCGAAATATGAAACAACATTGTTGCGTCGACAGAGCCCTGGCCTCACGCAGGTTGCTGGTTCCAGCGTTTCCTTCATGCCCTTGCAGGGTATGTTTGGCATAGTGACGCCCTCTGGCTTGCATTTTGAGCGGCATCATCAGGGCTGGCATGACATCGACCCCTCTCGTCATCGCTTGATGGTGCATGGGCAAACCAATGATTTTGTGAAAAGCCCCAAAGTTTACACGCTTGATGATTTGATGCGCCTGCCGTCAGTTTCGCGTTTTCATTTTATTGAATGTGGAGCAAATACAGGCATGGAGTGGGGAAATGTTGCCGTTCCCACCGTGCAATATACTCACGGCATGATTTCATGCAGTGAGTTCACTGGCGTGCCTTTGCGCACTTTGCTGGAGGATTGCGGAGCTGATCTCAAGAAAGCAAAATTTGTTCTTGCAGAGGGCGCTGATGGTTCGTCGATGACGCGGACCATTCCGATAGAGCTGGTCATGTCCGGCGAAGTTTTTGTCGCATACGGACAAAATGGTGAGATGCTTCGTCCTGAGAATGGGTATCCGCTGCGCTTGGTTGTACCTGGCGTGCAGGGTGTCTCATGGGTAAAATGGTTACGTCGTATCAAGCTTGGCGACATG
Organism: uncultured Hyphomicrobiales bacterium; assembly: GCA_963923415.1. GTDB lineage: Bacteria > Pseudomonadota > Alphaproteobacteria > Rhizobiales > Beijerinckiaceae > CAIYZJ01. The sequence goes on from CAWUMW010000072.1 coordinate 4,396, forward strand.
CCTTGGGCAGCCAAGGATGAGGCCGTTCATTATGTCGATCTGATGCCTGACGGGCAGCATCGTCAATATACGTCGATCCAAGAATGCAAGTCTGTGATTACGAGTCCGTCAGGAGGGCAGACTTTGCTCGACAAGGGTCATTACAACGTGTCGGGTCTTGCTTGGTCGGGTCGCGGTAAAATCACTCGTGTTGATGTGTCCTTTGATGGCGGCATCAATTGGGTTGAGGCGCCGTTGCAAACCCCAGTCATGTCGAAATGTCTAACGCGCTTCAATGTCGGTTGGAATTGGGATGGTCGTCCAGCCATCTTGCAATCGCGCGCCGTCGACGAAACCGGTTATGTGCAGCCAGGCTATCGCCAATTGCGTGAGGCGCGCGGCACACGCTCTATCTATCACAACAATGCCATCCAATCTTGGAAGGTCGCTTTGAACGGGGACGTGAGCAATGTTCAAGTTCTCTGAGACAATTTCTGCCAGCATTCTGGCACTCGGTACTATATTACTTTCTTGCACGAGTGGGCAGGCTGGTGAACCCTTTACGGGGGTCGGTCGCGCCGCAACTGCCGCAGAGCTCAAGGCGTGGGACATTGATGTTCGTCCAGATTTCCTTGGGCTTCCGAAGGGATCTGGTAGCGTTGAGCGCGGGCAAGATGTGTGGGAGGGCAAATGCGCGTCCTGTCACGGCACATTTGGCGAGAGCAATAAGATTTTTTCTCCACTCGTAGGTGGTGTTGAAAAGGGTGATTTGGAAACAGGTCATGTCGCTTCATTGCGACGTACCGATTTTCCGGGTCGCACAACCATGATGAAGGTGCCAACAGTTTCGACCTTGTTTGATTACATTCGTCGAGCCATGCCGTGGAATGCACCGAAGTCTTTGTCAGATGACGATGTCTATGCAGTTCTCGCATATCTTTTGAATCTTTCAGACATTGTCCCAGACGATTTTGTTTTGGATGAAAAGACCATCCGAGATGTTCAGAAAAAAATGCCCAACCGAAATGGCATGACTACCCAGCATGCAATGTGGCCGAGCGCAGTTTTTACAGGCGGCAAGCCTGTCCTTCCGGATACACAGAACAAGCCTTGCATGAAAAATTGCAAGAAAGAGCCGGAAATTGTTTCGACATTGCCAGATTATGCGCTGAGCTCGCATGGTAATCTTGCAGACCAGAATCGCCGCATTGGACCAGTGCGCGGTCAGGTAACAGCAGCATCAGTGTCGCCAGAAGTTACTTCATCACCATCTGCTCTTGCTGAGTCGGCTGGATGTCTTGGCTGTCATGCGGTCAGCACACGTGTTGTTGGACCAAGTTTCCATGAAATTGCTGATAAATACAAAGGAAAGGCTGCGTCTGCGCCACTAATCGAAAAGGTGCGCAAGGGTGGTGAAGGTGTGTGGGGTGATGTTGCAATGCCGCCACAAGAAGACATCAAGGATGAAGATTTGAAAAAGCTCATAAGCTGGATTCTGGAATCAGCGCCCAGCAAGTGATTCAAGATCGGAGGACTAAGTTCATGACATATGAGACAATCAATCGTCGTGCCTTACTGATCCGCTCAGTTGCGACCGCAGTCGTTGCATCTGTCGGATCTTTGGTGACGGCGCGCCTGGCTTTTGCCGCTTGGAACAAGCCAGCGTTTGAAGCCAAATCTATGGCTGATGCTTATAAGGGACTCGGTGCAGCGCAGACCGCTGAGAGCGGCGATATCCAAATTCTCGCATCTGATATTGCCGAGAATGGCGCTGTTGTTCCCTTGCAAGCTGTCAGCAAGATTCCTGGCACAACACAGATTTCTTTTCTCGTTGAAAAGAATCCGAACATGCTTGCTGCTGTCTTCGATATTGGTCCGGATTTAGTTCCCGATGTGACAACTCGCATTAAGATGGGTCAGACATCAAACATTATCGTTTTGGTGAAAGCGGGTGATAAATATTTCACAGCTACCAAAGAGATCAAAGTCACGCTCGGCGGCTGCGGCGGCTAATCGGACATCGAAGGAGAATCACTATGGGTAATCCGATGAAAATCCGCGCTGCTGCAAAAGACGGCGTGACTGATGTGAAAGTTCTCATGAGCCATGAAATGGAAACTGGCTTCCGCAAAGATGCATCAGGTGCCACTGTTCCAGCTTGGTTTATCGCAGAAATCACAGCTAAGCTAAACGATAAGGTCGTAATGCAGTCGCAATGGGGACCCTCGGTCTCCAAAAATCCCTTCCTCGCTTTTAAAATCAAGGGCGGCCAAAAGGGCGACAAGGTGGTCGTCTCTTGGGTCGACAATAAAGGCGACACGCGCACGGATGAGGCGATCGTGACCTGAAGTTACGATTTGTCCATGAATGATATGAAACGGGGAGGAGCGATCATGAAGCAGCCGCGTTATGCTGGCCTTTTTCTGGCGCTGATCGGATTAGCAACATGGAGCCATGCTGCACATGCCGAAGGCGACAATTCCATTGAGAGCATCGAAAAATATCGCGAGGCGCTCAGGGACGGAAATCCTGCTGAACTTTTTGAGGCTCAGGGGGAGGAGCTTTGGAAGAAAAAGGCTGGCCCGAAGAATGCTTCTCTCGAGAAATGTGATCTGGGTCTTGGTGCTGGCGTGGTGGCTGGCGCTTATGCGCAGATGCCGCGTTATTTTAAGGATACAGATCGTGTCCAAGACGCAGAATCTCGCCTTTTGACTTGCATGTCGACACTGCAAGGTGTCGACACAGCTAAATATATTTCGGCCAACTGGGGTAGCCCAGAAAAAGACGAGATGAATGCCCTCGTCACTTATATTTCCGGCGAATCTAAAGGCATGAAAGTGTCTGTCGCCATGGACCATCCTAAGACCAAGCAAATGTACGAGCTTGGTAAGCGGATGTTCTACTATCAGGGTGGAACGCATGATTTTTCTTGCGCTTCGTGCCATGGTCAAGAAGGGACGCGCATTCGCTTGCAGGAGCTTCCTTATCTGCCATCGCAGAAGGGTGCTGGTGCTGGTTGGACTTCATGGCCGGCCTACCGCGTCAGCGCGGGACAAATGTGGGGTATGCAATGGCGTTTGGCGGATTGCTTCCGTCAACAGCGTTTTCCGGAGCCTATTTATGCATCTGATGTGACAGTTGCTCTGTCAACGTATCTCGCCGCTACCGCAAATGGTGCGACGATGGATACGCCAAGCATTAAGCGCTGAGGAGGATCACATGAAACATTCACTAAAATTGATCCTCGCTGCATCTGCTGTGTGCATGTCAGGTTTTGCTTTAGCTGCTGACAAGTCCAATTGGGGTGCAGGCGCAGATGATGCCACGTTTAAGGCCATGTTGAAGAGTGGCTTTCGTGAAAAAGGAATCGCAAAGCTGACGCGCCTTGATCAGGATGCCACACAGGCTTTTTGCTCTGATCCGGTACTCGTTGCGAGTAAAGAAGGTGCTGCGATTGCCGCTAAACTCGAAGCAGAAAATTTAAAGACAGTGAAATGGCCGAGTGATGGAAAATGGCTTGGCGATCCTGCTGCAGGTGAGGCTCTTGCTCAAAGTGGCCGTGGTTTGACATCTACCGATACCGCGGAAACACCGAATGGCGGCAATTGTTACAATTGCCATCAGATTTCAAAGAAAGAAATCTCCTACGGCACTATTGGTCCGAGTCTATACAATTATGGAAAAATCCGTGGCAATAATGAAGATGCGCTGCGTTATGCTTGGGCAAAAATTTACAATGCCAAAGCAAGCAACGCTTGTTCAAACATGCCGCGTGCTGGACATATGGGAATTATCAACGAGAAGCAGATTAAAGATCTGATGGCTCTGTTGTTCGATCCAGCCTCACCGGTCAATCAATAATCTTAGATTTAATGGGTTAGGTTGCTGACATGAATCGTCGTGACTTTCTTCAACTGCTTGCAGCTGCTGGTGCAGCAGGTGTCGCTTTACCTGATGATCTAGCGAAAGCGCAATCTGCAGCGAATAGTTTGTACGACGTACCAAAGTTTGGGAATGTGTCGGTTATTCACATCACCGATACACATGCGCAGCTTAAGCCCGTTTTTTTCCGTGAACCAAGTGTTAATGTGGGGGTTGGGTCCATGCGTGCCCGGCCCCCACATCTGGTTGGCAAAGCTTTTCTCGAAGCCTTTGGCCTACCAGCTGATGGGCCAGAAGCGCACGCTTTCACCTATCTCGATTTTGAGCGTAAAGCGGGTGTCTATGGAAAGGCCGGTGGCTTTTCCCATATAGCGACATTGATAAAGCAGCTGCGAGCCTCGCGTCCGGGCGCCTTGCTTTTGGATGGCGGCGATACCTGGCAAGGCTCGGGCACGGCTCTTTGGACCCGTGGTCAAGACATGGTCGATGCGGCCAAAATGCTTGGCGTTAATTTCATGACCATGCATTTTGAATGTACTTATGGTCAGGAGCGTGTGAAGGAAATCGCGGAAAAGGATTTTGCAGGCTCAATCGAGATCCTCGCGCAAAATTGCAAAACGCAAGACTTTGGTGATGCAGTCTTCGCACCTTATTCAATGCGGGATGTGAATGGCGTCAAAGTCGCTATTATTGGACAAGCCTTTCCCTATATTCCGATCGCCAATCCACGCTATTTCGTCCCGGACTGGACCTTTGGCATTCAAGAAGAATCTATGCAGGAGACTGTGGATGAGGCGCGCGCCAAGGGCGCAGCTGTTGTCGTGGTTCTGTCACACAATGGTATGGATGTTGATCTGAAAATGGCATCGCGTGTGCGCGGTATTGACGCAATTCTTGGTGGCCATACCCATGATGCAACACCGCGCCCTATTCTTGTCGATAGTCCTGGTGGGAAGACTTTGGTGACGAGCGGTGGTTCCAACGGGAAATTCGTTGGCGTTTTAGATTTTGATGTGCGCAACGGAAAAATCTCTGACTATCGTTTCCGTCTGCTTCCGGTTTTTGCCAATCTTTTACAGGCTGACAAAGATATGGAATCGCATATTGAAAAGGTCCGTGCGCCATATGAGGGTAAGCTTTCGGAGAAGCTCGGCATTTCTGAAAATCTCCTCTATCGACGCGGTAATTTCACCGGCAGTATAGATCAACTTATTCTCGAAGCATTGATGAAGGAAAAAGGCGCTGAAATCGCGCTTTCGCCCGGTTTCCGCTGGGGAACGACTGTTCTGCCGGGCGAGGCTATTACGATGGAAACCGTGCTTGCCCAGACGGCCATTACTTATCCTTCTGTGACGCTGAATGATATGACTGGCGCGCAGATCAAAGATGTTCTCGAAGATGTCTGCGACAATCTCTTCAATCTCGATCCCTATCACCAGCAGGGTGGCGATATGGTGCGTGTCGGTGGCATGACTTTCGTTTGTGATCCCACAGCTGCTATGGGGCAGCGTATTTCTGAAATGCGCGTTAAGGATAAGCCGCTTGAAGCCAGCAAGACATATAAAGTTGCAGGGTGGGCTGGCGTGTCGGAAGCTGCGCGTGATTCAGGCGGTGAACCAATTTGGGATTTGGTGGCGCGCTATATTCGAAATCAAAAGACAATCCGCATGGAGCCGCCGCAATGGCCTAAATTGCGTAATCTCGAAGGCAATCCGGGTGCCGTTCTTTAAGCAATCAGGGGGATGGGATCATGAAAGAGATGAATATTTTCAAGGCATTTCTATTTTCTATCCTCGTGATCTTTGCAGCGCCCGCATTTGCGCAGGAAAAAGTCGTCTATCATATCGATGATGCAAGCTTTCAAGGACTAAAGGCCCTACGAAATGTGCGAAATCATCTCGATGTTGCACCAAAAACAAAAATTGTTGTTGTCACGCATGCTGACGGTGTCGACTTGCTTTTGGAAAATGCACGCGATGCTAAGAGCAACACAGAATATGCGCCATTAATTTCTGCTTTGAAGGGTGATGGCGTATCTTTTGAAGTCTGTGAAATCACCATGAAACGCCGCAATCTTAAAAAAGATCAATTTGTCATGGATGCTGATTTTACGCCATCTGGTGTTGTGCGTTTGACTGAACTCCAAACGCGTGAGCACTACGCTTATATTAAACCCTAGGATTGGGCGATGATGCCAGATCTCGAACGCCTCATTGACGCGCTCGGGGACCAG
>CAWUMW010000073.1:0-10416 GCA_963923415.1 uncultured Hyphomicrobiales bacterium
AGATTTATGCAACGCTTCCCCAACCCATTGATGGCAAATTAAAGCCTGTCGGACCTGATATGCGCTTTCCCGCCGATCTGCCCAACAAGCCTTTTTTAATGAATGGCTATGTGCCGCCTTTAGAGAAGACGGGCGATTTGGTGCATGAATTTTATCGTGAGCAATTGCAGATCAATGGCGGTCGCATGGATCAATTCGTGGCCTATACAAATGCTGCTGGCCTGACCATGGGCTATTATGATTACAAACAGTCCCATTTGTGGAAATTAGCGGAGACCTATGCTTTGGGTGACCGGATGTTTCATTCGGCTTTTGGCGGGTCTTATTTGAACCATAGCTATCTCGTTTGTAGCTGTGCTTTTCGGTGGCCCGATGCACCGAAAGCTGTTGTCGCACAGCTTGACGACAAGGGGCGCGTGACCAAAGACGGTCAAGTGACCCCTGATGGCTATTCGGTCAATACCAGTCGTTCGGTTTATTTACATGCGCCGGGCGATACGGATCCGACGCGGTTGGTGCCACCGCAAACGATGCCGCATATTGGCACAAGGCTGAATGAAAAAAATATTTCATGGGCTTGGTATTCCGGCGGCTATGATGATGCGATGGCCGGAAAGCCTGATCCTTTATTTCAGTTTCACCATCAACCCCTTGCTTTTTTCCGTGATCTTGCGCCGGGAACAGAGCAGCAAAAGCAACATTTAAAAGATGCAAAAGATTTGATGCAGGCGATTGCAACCAATCAGCTGCCACAGGTGGCTTTTTATAAACCCATTGGTGCTCTTAATCAGCATCCGGGTTATGCCAATGTTACCGATGCGGATGAGCATCTTCATACGGTTATTGAGGCTTTAAAAAAATCTCCGCTGTGGTCCTCAACGCTTGTCATTGTGACCTATGATGAAAATGGTGGATCATGGGATCATGTGGCCCCGCCTTTGCGCGATAAATGGGGGCCGGGAACGCGCGTGCCATTGATTGCCATTGGTGAGATGGTCAAGCCGCATTTTGTCGATCATACGCCGTATGATTTTGGGTCAATCCTGCGGTTGATTTCCCTGCGTTTCGGCACCGAGCCTGTTAATCAAACCGATGGTGCGGCAACACCGATGATCGGATTTTTGCAATAGGGATTATTTATCTGGGACGTTGTCTTTTAAGGGGATGTTAAACGGATAATGTCACCGCCCCCGATAAGGCGCGACACCCTGATCCGGAATCCAGAGGCTCGCGGGTGGGTTGCCAGTCTGCCAAAAAATATCAATCGGGATGCCGCCGCGCGGATACCAATAGCCGCCAATGCGCAACCAGTCGGGTTGTAACAGATCAACCAGCCGTTTGCCGATGCTCACCGTGCAATCTTCATGGAACGCACCGTGATTGCGGAACGCACCCAGATAGAGTTTGAGGGATTTGGATTCCACCAGCCATTGCCCCGGCAGATAGTCGATGACCAAAATGCCAAAATCCGGCTGACCAGTCACCGGGCAGATCGAGGTAAATTCCGGGCAGGTAAAGCGGGTGAGATAGGGTGTGCCGGGATGCGGATTGGGGACACGATCGAGCACAGCCTGTTCCGGATTGGCTGGCAGGGCAGAGTCTTTTCCCAAATGTAGGGTTTCAAGGGTTTGATTGGGCGTTGTCATCATCAATCCGCTTATGGGGTTAGAATAGGCTGGGGGGTCAAATAAGGGCTTCTGCCTCTCCTTTAACGTCTCTCTGGACTTTCGTCGAGGCTTGTCCGCCGTTCTGAGCGCTTGCGTGCATCTCTAAATGGCGTAAACAGCATAAGAACATGCTGGCGAGATTCTTGTGATGCGAGGATCTGCGCTCCCTCAAGATACAGAAAGGCTTTGCCATGACCGAGATCGTTGACATTATCGCCCGCCAGATTTTGGACAGCCGTGGCAATCCAACGGTGGAAGTGGATGTGACCTTGGAAGATGGGTCGATGGGGCGGGCGGCGGTTCCGTCTGGAGCTTCGACAGGCGCGCATGAAGCGGTCGAATTGCGGGATGGGGATAAAAGCCGATATGGCGGCAAAGGGGTCGAAAAGGCCGTTGCCAATGTCAATGATACCATTTTTGAAGCGTTAGAAGGTCTGGATGCCGAAGACCAAACGCTGATCGATGAAACCTTGCTTGAGCTTGATGGCACTGCCAATAAAAGCCGCTTGGGAGCCAATGCGATGTTGGGTGTCTCGCTTGCTGTTGCCAAAGCTGCGGCTGATGCGCGCGCCATGCCGCTTTATCGCTATGTCGGCGGTACTTCGGCACGTGTCTTGCCCGTGCCGATGATGAATATCGTCAATGGCGGCATGCATGCAGATAATCCGATTGATTTTCAGGAATTTATGATCATGCCGGTTGGCGCTCCGAGCTTTGCTGAGGGCTTGCGGATGGGTGCCGAAATTTTTCACACCCTGAAGGGGGCCTTAAAAAAGGCCGGCCATAACACCAATGTGGGGGATGAAGGCGGATTTGCGCCGAATTTGCCGAGTGCGGAAGCAGCCCTTGATTTTGTTATGCAAGCGATTGCCACAGCCGGATTTAAAGCGGGGCGTGATATTGTGCTTGCCTTGGATTGTGCCTCGACCGAATTTTTCAAAAACAACGCCTATCATTATGAGGGCGAAGGAAAAGTCCGCTCGATTGAGGATCAGGTTGCTTATTTGGCCCGGCTTGTTGAAGCCTATCCGATTGTCTCCATTGAAGACGGCATGGCAGAGGATGATTGGGCGGGCTGGTCTTTGCTCACGCAAACCATTGGCGCGCATTGTCAATTGGTGGGGGATGATCTGTTCGTCACCAATGTGACGCGACTGTCTCAGGGCATTCGCCAAGGGGTTGCCAATTCGATTTTGGTCAAGGTCAATCAAATCGGAACTTTGACTGAAACACTGGCGGCGGTCGATATGGCGCATCGGGCTGGCTATACGGCTGTGATGTCGCATCGCTCCGGTGAAACGGAAGATTCAACCATTGCCGATTTGGCCGTTGCCACCAATTGCGGGCAAATCAAAACCGGATCTTTGGCGCGTGCGGATCGGACCGCAAAATATAATCAATTGCTGCGGATCGAGCAGGAATTGGGTGATCAAGCCCGTTATGCTGGCCGATTTGCCTTAAAAGCTTTGAATGCCTGAATGAGGAGGCGGCGGCCCATCTTGTGATGGGGCGCTCAATAAGGAGCGGGGCGTTTCTTCGCCCTGCAATGTAATGTTTGCGCGCCTGATAACACTTCTTCAACCATTTCTGCCGCATAGTCGGCAGATGGTTGTGAGACGACGGTTCCAGAGTTTCTTTCTGTGGGTGGCTCTCTATGCCCTGTGCGGGGGCATGTCAGCCTATTTCATTTATCATGCTCATAATGGTCAGCGCGGCATCGAGTCCCGTGAGGCTCTGGCGCAGAATTTATCCGAACTCGAAAAATCGTTTGAAACCTTGCAAACGGAAAAAGACCGCTGGTTGCGCCGTGTTGATGCTTTACGTCAACAGCATGTCGATCAGGATCTGTTGCAAGAACGGGCGCGGATTCTGCTCGGACGTGTGCAAAGAGGCGATGTTGTGATCATGAATGAGCAGCGTGGCGCCGAACGCGGACGTTAACTATAAGCTCCCTAGTTTGATAATGAACCACATATTGGTTCATTTATAAAAAAACATGCATTTTCAATTGGTTATTTTTTTATTTTTTCTTGCATTTTGCCAGATCAGCCTCTCGCCAGTCGGTTCATCTTGAGGTATCGTTAAAAAAATGTAACGTTTATGGGAGAGGTTCCATGGTGGTGGCTGCCAAGGCAAAATCGCAGGCGAAGACTTCTGCAAATCGCGCAACCCCCAAAACCTTGACCCGAAAATCGAATGGTCCTCCCGCTCTCAATCGTGACGAAGAGTTTTCTGCCTATCGCAATATGTTGCTGATCCGCCGCTTTGAAGAAAAGGCGGGCCAGATGTATGGCATGGGTTTGATTGGCGGGTTTTGCCATCTCTATATTGGTCAAGAGGCGGTTGTTGTCGGCATGAATATGGCTTCAACACCGGATGATCAGGTGATTACCGGCTATCGGGATCATGGTCATATGCTGGTCTGTGGCATGGATCCCAAAGGGGTGATGGCGGAGCTGACGGGGCGCTCGGGTGGTCTTTCCAAAGGGAAAGGCGGCTCGATGCACATGTTTAGCATCGAAAAGAATTTTTATGGTGGCCATGGCATTGTTGGTGCGCAAGTTTCGTTAGGAACGGGCTTGGCCTTTGCCAATCATTACCGTGGGAATGACCGCGTTTCGATGACCTATTTTGGTGATGGCGCGGCCAATCAGGGCCAAGTCTATGAATCGTTCAACATGGCCGAATTGTGGAAGCTGCCGGTTATTTATGTGATTGAAAATAATCGCTATGCGATGGGAACGGCTGTAAGCCGTGCATCGGCGCAAACGGATTTCTCCAAACGCGGTGTCTCGTTCAATATTCCGGGTGAGCAGGTGGATGGCATGGACGTGCGCGCGGTGAAAGCTGCGGCTGAACGGGCGATCCAATGGTGTCGTGACGGCAAGGGGCCTTACATTCTCGAAATGCAGACCTACCGCTATCGCGGCCATTCCATGTCGGATCCGGCTAAATATCGTTCGAAAGACGAAGTGCAGAAAATGCGCGAGGAGCATGATCCGATTGAGCAGGTTCGCCGCCGCTTGATTGAGGAATGGAAAGTGGCTGAGGATGAGTTGAAGGCGATTGATCAAGAGGTTCGGGATATCGTCAATGAGGCGGCTGATTTTGCCACCACAAATCCGGAGCCGGATCCTTCAGAGCTCTATACCGACATTCTGCGCTAATGTGACTTTCAACGGGCGCATAATGACGCCTGATCGATCAGCAAGACTGGAGTTCGTCCCATGTCGATAAATGTTTTAATGCCCGCGCTTTCGCCAACCATGGAAAAAGGCAATCTGGCTAAATGGCTAAAGAATGAGGGCGATCCGGTTAAGCCGGGTGATGTGATTGCCGAAATCGAAACCGATAAAGCGACTATGGAAGTGGAGTCGGTGGATGACGGCATCTTGGCCAAAATCCTTATTCCGGCGGGAACACAAGATGTGGCGGTCAATACGGTGATTGCTATGATTGCCGGAGAAGGGGAGAGCGTAACAGCCCCGGCTGCTGCAGCCCCGGCTCAGTCTCAAGCTCCTGCCTCTGCACCTGCTCTAGCACCTGCACCTGCATCTGCTCCAGTCCCTGCCTCTGCGCCTGCGGTGATCGCCTCTGGGACAGGCTATGATGCCTCATCGGAAATTCCAGCGGGTGCTGAAATGGTGACGATGACCATGCGTGAGGCCCTGCGTGATGCGATGGCCGAAGAAATGCGCAAAGACGATACAGTTTTTGTGATGGGTGAAGAGGTCGCCGAATATCAAGGGGCTTATAAAATCACCCAAGGCTTGTTGCAGGAATTTGGTCCGAAGCGGGTGATCGATACCCCGATCACGGAACATGGTTTTGCGGGTATCGCGGTGGGCGCGGCTTTAACGGGATTGCGCCCGGTGTTGGAATTTATGACCTTCAATTTCGCCATGCAAGCGATTGACCATATCATCAATTCCGCTGCTAAAACGCTGTATATGTCGGGCGGTCAAATGGGATGTCCGATTGTGTTTCGGGGACCAAATGGCGCTGCGGCGCGTGTGGCGGCCCAACATTCGCAAGACTATGCGGCCTGGTATTCTAATGTTCCGGGTCTGTTGGTGATTGCACCATCGAATGCTTGTGATGCTAAAGGCTTGTTAAAGGCAGCCATCCGCAATCCTAATCCGGTCGTGTTTTTGGAAAATGAAATTCTCTATGGCCAAAGCGCGCGTGTTCCTAAAGGGGATGATTTTGTTTTGCCGATTGGCAAAGCGCGGATCGCCCGGTCAGGCAAGGATGTGACCATTGTGTCGTTCTCGATTGGCATGACCTATGCGCTCAAAGCGGCGGAGGAATTGGCTGGATTGGGCATTGATGCAGAGGTGATTGATTTGCGCACCATTCGCCCGATGGATGTCGAAACCATTCTCGCATCGGTTCGTAAAACAGGGCGCTGCATCACGGTTGAAGAGGGTTGGCCGCAATCAGGCGTTGGTTCCGAAATTTCCGCGCAGGTCATGGAAAAAGCCTTCGACTTCTTGGATGCTCCTGTCATTCGGATCACGGGTAAGGATGTGCCGATGCCCTATGCAGCTAATCTGGAAAAACTGGCTTTGCCGACTGTCGCCGAGGTGGTTGCAGCCGCCCGTACTGTCACCTATCGCTAAAAGGAGCTGATCATGGCTGTCAATGTTTTGATGCCCGCTTTGTCTCCAACGATGGAAAAAGGCAATCTGGCGAAATGGCTTAAAAATGAAGGTGATCGCATCAAATCAGGTGATGTGATTGCTGAAATTGAAACCGATAAGGCGACGATGGAAGTCGAAGCCGTTGATGAAGGGATTTTGGCAAAAATCCTTGTTCCGGCTGGGAGCAATGATGTGCCTGTCAATGAGGTGATTGCGATCATCGCGGCGGAAGGCGAAAGTGTTTCTGCCGCTCCTGCTTCCCCTGCGAAACCAACACCTGCTCTGCCCTCTGCTGCTCCTGCACCTGTTGCAGCGGCGCCAGCCTCTGCACCCGCAGCGCCTGTTGCGGTTCAGGCGGCAGTCGCTGCCCCTTCACATGCCGGGGCGCGTGTGATTGCGTCTCCGCTCGCGAAACGGCTTGCTAAAGAGGCGGGGCTTGATCTCTCAGCACTTGCAGGGTCGGGCCCGCATGGGCGCATTGTTGAGCGGGATGTGCGCCAAGCGCTTGCCTCAGGTGGTGCGCCTAAAGCTGTTCCGGCTCCGCAGTCAGTTGCATCCGCTCCAGCAGCTTCGCAGTCATTGGCGAGTGGTCCAGCGGATGCGACAACCAAAGCCATGTTTACGGCAGGCAGCTATGATGAAGTGCCGCATGATGGCATGCGTAAAACTATTGCGCGCCGATTGACCGAAGCGCGCCAGACCATTCCGCAATTTTATTTAACGGTCGATTGTGAAATCGATGGCTTGTTGAAATTGCGGGAACAAGTCAATGCCGCAGCACCGAAAGACAAAGACGGCAAGCCCGCTTGGAAAGTGTCGGTCAATGACATGGTGATCAAGGCCTTGGCCTGCGCGTTGATACGGGTGCCTGATGCCAATGTCACCTGGACCGAAACGGCGATGTTAAAGCATCATCATGCGGATGTGGGTGTTGCTGTTGCCTTGCCCGGTAATGGTTTGATTACGCCGATCCTGCGCAAGGCTGAAACCATGACTTTGTCGGCGATTGCGATGTCGATGAAGGATTTTGCAGCGCGGGCGAAATCGCGCAAATTGAAGCCGGATGAATATCAAGGCGGAACAACTGCGGTGTCTAATCTTGGCATGTTCGGTATCAAGGATTTTACCGCTGTGATTAATCCGCCCCATGCCACGATTTTGGCTGTCGGGGGGGGAGAGCAGCGCCCTGTTGTAAAAAATGGCGCCTTGGCCATTGCAACGGTGATGAGCATCACCCTGTCTTGTGATCATCGTGCGGTTGATGGCGCATTGGGTGCGCAATTGATTTCCGAGATCAAGACACTCATCGAAAATCCCATGAGCATGCTGGTTTAAGCAGGATAAAGGTTTTTAGGAGCAGGTGTGATGGCAGAGACGCTTTATGATGTTTTGATCATTGGTGGTGGCCCGGGCGGCTATGTCACTGCGATCCGCTCAGCGCAATTGGGATTTAAAACCGCTTTGGTCGAGCGCGAACATCTCGGAGGGATCTGTTTAAATTGGGGCTGTATCCCAACCAAGGCGCTGTTGCGCTCGGCAGAGATTTTTCACTATGCCAATCATGCCACCCAGTACGGATTGAAACTCAATGGGTCGATGAGCGTTGACGTGGCAGATGTCGTTAAACGCTCGCGTGGGGTTTCAGCGCAGTTAAATGGCGGCGTTGCCTTTCTTCTCAAAAAGAACAAAGTGGATGTGATTTGGGGTGAGGCGAAAGTCACGAAAGCGGGGGAGGTCAGTGTGAGTGCCTCCACGAAGCCAGTGGTTGAACCCCAAAACCCGATTCCAAAAGGTGTGTTGGGGCAAGGGGTTTACAAAGCCAAACATATTATCGTGGCCACCGGGGCACGACCGCGGGCGCTGCCGGGGATCGAGCCTGACAAAAATCTGATCTGGACTTATTTTGAAGCCATGGTGCCCAAGGTGATGCCAAAATCTTTGATTGTGATGGGGTCGGGTGCCATCGGGATTGAATTTGCTTCATTCTACCGCACCTTTGGTGCGGAGGTGACCGTTGTTGAAGTGATGCCGCAAATCCTGCCTGTTGAAGATTCGGAAATTGCCGCTTTGGCGCGCAAGAGCTTTGAAAAACAGGGCATGAAAATCATGACGGGCGCCAAAGTGCTCAGCGTGAAAAAAGGCACCAATTCCGTTACCGCTACCATTCAAGATGAAAAGGGTGGCACGGTTGAGCTCACTGCTGAACGGATGATTTCAGCTGTCGGCGTGGTGGGGAATATTGAAAATCTTGGGCTGGAAAGTCTTGGTGTTAAAACGGATCGGGGCTGCATTGTCACGGATGGCCTTGGTCGCACCAATGTGCCCGGACTTTATGCCATTGGCGATGTCGCTGGCCCGCCGATGCTGGCCCATAAAGCAGAGCATGAAGGCGTGTTATGTGTCGAAGGGATCAAAGGCCTGCATGTGCATGCCATGGATAAGCTAAAAATTCCCGGCTGCACCTATTGTCATCCGCAAGTTGCCTCAGTTGGTTTGACAGAGGCTAAGGCGAAAGAGGCAGGCTATCAGGTCAAAGTGGGTCGCTTCCCCTTTATGGGCAATGGTAAAGCGATTGCGTTGGGTGAACCGGAGGGATTGGTTAAAACCGTGTTTGATGCCAAAACCGGACAATTGCTGGGGGCGCATATGATCGGTGCCGAAGTCACCGAATTGATCCAAGGCTATGTGGTGGCCATGACGCTTGAAACCACCGAAGAGGAGCTGATGCATACGGTGTTCCCGCATCCGACCTTGTCCGAAATGATGCATGAATCGGTCCTTGACGCTTATGGCCGGGTCATTCACACCTGAACCGTGACAATGGGACAGGCAATTGACGCATGACAACGGTTTTAGACACGCTCAATAATGATCCGCGCAAACGTAGCGCAGAGGCTAAATCTGCTCAGGGCGTGCGTCATCCTGAAAAGGCCCATCGGGCTGATCAACCGCAATTAAAAAAACCGGATTGGATTCGGGTCAAAGCACCGGGCTCCTCATTGTGGAATAAGACACAATCGATTGTAAAAGAAAATCGATTGGTGACCGTTTGCGAAGAAGCCAGTTGCCCCAATATTGGCGAGTGCTGGGAAAAGAACCACGCCACTTTCATGATTATGGGCGAGGTCTGCACAAGGGCCTGTTCGTTTTGCAATGTGCGCACGGGCCTCCCTGATGCGCTCGATAAAAACGAGCCACAGCATGTGGCCGATGCCGTTTTGAAATTGGGTCTTGATCATGTGGTGATCACATCGGTTGATCGAGATGATCTGGAAGATGGTGGGGCTGACCACTTTGCCGATACAATTGCCGCTATTCGGGCCACCTCACCGCAGACCTCCATTGAAGTGTTGACACCCGATTTTTTACGCAAGGAGGGTGCGCTTGAGCGTGTGGTTGCAGCGCGCCCCGATGTATTTAATCATAATCTAGAGACTGTTGCGTCCAACTATCTCACTGTGCGGCCCGGAGCGCGTTATTTTCATTCCATTCGATTGTTGCAGCGGGTCAAAGAGCTTGATCCCACCATTTTCACCAAGTCCGGCATTATGGTTGGCTTGGGTGAAACGCGCAATGAAGTGTTGCAATTGATGGACGATTTGCGCACGGCCGATGTTGATTTTCTAACGATTGGCCAATATTTGCAACCGACTAAAAAGCATCATCAAGTGGTTGACTATATCACGCCCGATGAATTTAAGGCCTATGAAACCATCGCCTATACAAAGGGCTTTCTGCTTGTGTCCGCCACACCTTTGACCCGTTCGTCGCATCATGCCGGAGAGGATTTTGCCCGGCTTAAAGCGGCCCGCATGGCACAAACGGCGTAACGCCCGATGCCACGCTTTCAATCCAGCCGCACGGTGCGTTTTACGCCACGTCAAATGTTTGATCTGGTTGCAGATGTCGAATCCTATCCGCACTTTCTTCCCCTGTGTGAAGATTTGCGGATACGTCGCAAAGTGGTCAGCCCGGAAGGATTGGATGTCTTAGTCGCCGATATGAGTGTGGGCTATAAAGCGATCCATGAAACCTTTACGTCCCGCGTCACGCTTGATCCCGATCAGCTTGAAATACGCGTAAGCTATTTGGAAGGGCCGTTCAGC
>CAWUMW010000074.1:0-10326 GCA_963923415.1 uncultured Hyphomicrobiales bacterium
AGATGTAGAGAGGTCTCGTGGGCTCGGAGATGTGTATAAGAGACAGCCCAGAAATTGCGCGGACGCATCCACATGCACCAGCGGAATATTGTAGTGATCGCGGAAAAGGCCGACCACCTGCTCTGCCTCGCCCAAGCGCATCAAACCATGATCAACAAAAACGCAGGTCAGCTGGTCCCCAATCGCTTCATGGATCAAAACAGCCGCCACCGCAGAGTCCACACCCCCTGACAGGCCACAAATCACCCGCCCCTTGCCAACCTGCTGGCGAATGCGCGCAATGGCCTCAGCACGAAAGGCTTTCATGGTCCAATCGCCTTTGCATCCAGCAATCTTATGCACGAAATTGCGGATCAGCTGCGCCCCTTGTGGCGTATGCACCACTTCGGGATGAAACATCGTTGTATAAATGCGGCGCGCTTCATCTGTTGCCACCGCAAAGGGGGCATTTTCACTCACAGCCTTGACGCTGAAGCCATCAGGCAGTTTGGTCACCCGATCACCATGGCTCATCCAAACCGGATAACTTTTGCCAACCTCCCACACGCCTTCAAACAAGGCACTCTGCGCACGCACCAGCACATCCGCACGTCCGAATTCAGCTGCATGGCCGCCCTCGACGGCGCCCCCCAGTTGAACAGCCGTGGTCTGCTGTCCATAACAGATCGAAAAAATCGGCACGCCCGCATCAAAAACCACCTGCGGAGCGCGGGGTGACCCGTCAGTGGTCACCGAAGCCGGTCCGCCGGATAAAATCACCGCCCGCGGTTTCATAGCGGCAAAGGCTTGTTCAGCAGATTGAAACGGGACAATTTCGGAGTAAACCCCACATTCGCGCACCCGACGCGCGATCAGTTGGGTGACCTGTGAACCGAAATCAATGATGAGAATCTTGTCGTGGCTTGGCTGTGTCATACCATTTTGGTTACGCCATCAGCGCGCGCCTCTCAAGCCCGGCGATGCAGCAGGCTCACAAAAAAACCATCTGTTGCACAGCGTTTCGGCGTCATTTGCAGGCCAAATCCTCGCAAAGAACGAAACGGGGCCAAAGCTGGCAAGTCAGCCTGGCGCGCTGTCTCTTCCGGTGGTTCGAGCGAAAACATCGACTGACGCGCTAAAAAAGCCTCAATCGCCGCATCATTTTCTGCCGGCAATAAAGAACAGGTAATGTAGAGCAAACGCCCACCCTCTTTTACCAAATCCGCACCGCGATCGAGAACCTGCGCTTGATCATGCTGGCGTGCCTCAAAACTGGCCGGGCGCATCCGCCATTTGGCGTCAGGATTACGCCGCCACGTGCCCGTCCCCGTACACGGTGCATCAATCACAACGCAATCCGCTGCGTCTTTCAGATCCTTCAACGGCTCATCGTGCCGGGTGAGCGGAGCGCGCACCTCGACACACTGCACCTCAGCCCGCCGCAGCCGCTCAAAAATCGGCGCCAACCGTCGCTTGTCTTGATCGGTTGCGACCAACCGCCCCTGATTACGCATCATGGCAGCCAGCGCCAGAGTTTTCCCCCCGCCTCCGGCACATAAATCAATCACGGTTTCACCGGGCTTGGCACGCGATAACAGAGACGCCAATTGCGAAGCCTCATCCTGAATTTCGACCCAGCCCTTTTGAAAGGCTGGCTCCGCCTGCACCGAGACCGGACGCCCATCCGCACGCGGAGCAATCCGCAGCCCAAGCGGCGAATAGGGGGTTGGCTGTGGATTGAAATGCGCCAAGGCCTGCATCGCTTGCGCCCGGTCAGCCAAAAGTCCATTAACGCGCACATCAACCGGTGCGCGCTGCGTCATGGCCTGGGCTTCTTCAACCCGCCCCTCGCCAAAGGCTTCGAATAAAGCCTGATCCAACCATGCCGGATAGTCGCCCTGCACAGGAGCCGGAGCGGCCCGCAGATCAGGATCTTGCAAAGCGGCACGCTCTGACGCCGTGAGCGGCTCTGGTGCAAACCGCTCGCCCGAACACAGATCATGGATTGCCTCAACCGAAAGCCCGTTAAGCCGCAAAGCCGCCAGCACCAAAGCACGCGGTGTCGTCGCACCCATCACATAGGCGCAAGAGGCTTTGCGCCGCAACGTATCATAGACATGGGCTGCAATGGCCGCGCGATCCCCCGATCCCGCAAAGCGATGCGACAATCCCCAATCTTTCAAGGCATCAGAAGCAGGCCGACGGCGCGCTTCGATATCGGCCATCACCTCGATAGCGGCAGACACCCGTGCAGCAGGGATCATGCGAAGATCCTCTCATGGCAGCTTAGATCAGAAGGGGATAAAGATCGCACCCGTCTAACCCATCGTCGGATAGTTAGGGCTTTCGCGGGTAATGGTCACATCATGCACATGACTCTCCCGCAATCCGGCCGATGTAATGCGAACAAAGCGGGCCTTTTCACGCATTTCTTGCAAGGTCTTAGCCCCGACATAGCCCATAGCGGCGCGCAAGCCACCCGCCAATTGATGGATCACCGCACCAACCGGCCCTTTATAAGGCACTTGCCCTTCGATCCCTTCCGGCACCAGTTTCAAGGCATCTTTAATATCTTGCTGGAAATAACGATCCGCTGATCCACGCGCCATCGCCCCCACAGATCCCATGCCGCGATAGGCTTTGAAGGAGCGCCCTTGATACAGAAAGACTTCCCCCGGGCTTTCATCCGTTCCGGCCAGTAAAGAGCCAACCATCGCCACTTCTGCACCCGCAGCAATCGCCTTGGCGAGGTCACCAGAGAATTTAATCCCGCCATCGGCAATGATCGGCACATCGCGTTTCAAGGCCACAGAGGCCGCATCCATTACGGCTGTGAGTTGCGGCACACCAACCCCCGCCACAATGCGGGTTGTACAAATGGAACCGGGGCCAATGCCGATCTTTACGGCATCCGCACCGGCATCGATCAGGGCGCTGGTTCCGTCTGCTGTTGCGACATTCCCCGCCACAACCTGCACGCTATTGGACAGTTTTTTGATCCGCGTCACCGATTCCAACACGCGCTGAGAATGACCATGGGCTGTATCAACAACCAACACATCAACGCCTGCATCAATCAGGGCTTCAGCCCGCGCAAAACCCAAATCCCCCACGGTGGTCGCTGCAGCGGCCCGCAACCGTCCATGCTCGTCCTTGGAGGCCAAGGGATGGGTGACCTGATTTTCCATATCTTTAACTGTAATCAAACCGATACAGCGATAATCCGCATCGACGACCAGAAGCTTTTCCAAACGGTGTTGATGCAACAGTTTTTTGGCTTCATCTTGCGCAACACCCTCGCGCACCGTGATCAGGCGATCCTTGGTCATCAATTCAGCGACCCGCTGATGGGGATTGGTGGCAAAGCGCACATCCCGATTGGTGAGGATCCCCATCAATTTACCCGGCGTGCCGGGTGTCGCGGCACCCACGACCGGAAAACCAGATACGCCATGCAGCTTCATCAAATCCAGCGCTTCGGCCAAGGTCGCATCCGGCGTAATCGTAACCGGATTGGCCACCATGCCGCTTTCATATTTTTTAACGCGCCGGACTTCGGCGGCTTGTTCATGCGCCTCTAAATTCCGATGGATCACGCCAATTCCACCCAATTGCGCCATCGCAATCGCCAGCCGCGCTTCAGTCACCGTATCCATGGCCGCCGACATGATCGGCAAATTCAAAGAGAGCGTCCGCGTCAGACGGGTTTTGACATTGACTTCGCTCGGCATCACCTCGGAATGGCCGGGCTGCAACAGCACATCGTCGAAGGTAAAGGCTTCACGAATGACAGGGTTCTGCATCGACATGGCCAACTCCTTTTGGGCAAACACGCACGCTGAACGAAAGGCACAACCTTGTCATTGGCTGTTCACGCTCACGCTCATGGATTGGCGCGTTGCCTTAGCACGAAAGTCAAAGATTCCAAAACAATCCCGCCCCACCCCAAAAAGATTTGACGGTAATCCCCTAAAATCGTGCCGCTTTAATCCTGATCTCAGGATCGCACAGGTTCACAGGCGGTCTGATCTCACCCCTCACTCTGAGGCGTTGCCGCGAAATCCGGTGGCCAAGACATAAAGCTCGGACGAATCAGCCCGCGAGGCGGCGGGTTTCACATGCCGGACCGTTGTAAAATCACGCTTCAAATCCGTTAACAAAGCGGTTTCCAACCCACCTTGAAACACTTTTGCCACAAAAGCGCCCTGCGGCGCCAAGACTTCACGTGCAAAAGCCACCGCTAATTCGGCCAGACCGATAATGCGCAAATGATCGGTTTTCTTATGTCCGGTGGTATTGGCGGCCATATCCGACATCACCACATCCGCAAGCCCACCCAATAACAGCTTCAAACGCTCAGGCGCGTCTTGGTCATTAAAATCCATCTGCTCAAAGATCACCCCGGGGATCGGATCAATCGGCAACAGATCAATCCCGACAACTTTGCCTTTGCCTTCTTCCGATTGAACCCGACGGGCCGCAACCTGCGCCCAGCCACCGGGTGCGGCGCCCAAATCAACCACCCGCCCTCCCGGCTTGAACAATTTGAATTTGTCGTCCATTTCCAGAATTTTAAAAGCAGCCCGGGAGCGATACCCCTCACGCTTAGCGCGCGCGACATAAGGATCATTCAGCTGGCGTTCCAGCCAGCGGGTTTGTGAAACGGTGCGTTTTTTCGCTGTTTTGACACGTTGCTTGAGTGAGCGTCCGCCCTCGCGTCCTGACCCCTCACCGCTCACGTCTGTGATCCTTTTTTATGCCAGACTCCATCAGCCTTCATCATGCCGATCAGCAATCCCTCACGCAGCCCTCGATCGGCTATGCGCAACCGCTCAGACGGAAACAACAAACGAATGGCATCCAAAATCGCACACCCAGCCAAGACCAGATCGGCACGTTGATGACCAATACAAGGATGGGCAGCGCGCTGCCGATAGGTCATACCCACCAAATGATCAATGGTTGCCGCAATCGCCCGGTCGCCCATCCATAAGCCATCAATGCGGCGTCGTTCATAGCGCCGCAGGCCCAAATGCACGCCCCCCAAGGTGGTGACGGTTCCCGATGTGCCCAAGAGATGATAGCGCCCTGCCTGACGTTGCGGGGCGAGGCTTTCGGCAAAGGCGGCCAAATGGGTCCGCACTTCCTCCACCATGCTGTGATACATCGCGCGGGTCACTTCAATGCCGCCATGCCGCTCTGACAGTGTTACCACGCCCCAAGGAATCGAAATCCAAGCCCGCATGCGCGCTTTCACATCCCGCTCGCCCGTTTCATCACGGTCAAGCCAGACAATTTCCGAAGAGCCGCCGCCAATATCAAACAGCACAACGCCGTCATCAGCCGGATCCACCAATTCCAAACAGCCCGCCGCCGCTAATTGCGCTTCGGTTTCCCGATCCACCACTTCAAGCGACAAACCCGTCTCCTGCTGCACCCGTTCGAGAAACAAAGCTCCATTGCTCGCAGACCGGCAGGCTTCGGTCGCAATCAAGCGCGAGCGCTCCAAGGGGCGCGCGGCCATCCGGTCCGCGCAAACTTTCAACGCATCAAGCGTGCGGCGAATGGCCGTTTCGCTCAATCGGTTCGAATGGGAGATTCCTTCCCCCAACCGCACGATACGGGAAAAGGCCTCCACAACCCGCAACCCCCGTCCCGAAGGACGAGCAAATAATAAACGGCAATTATTGGTGCCAAGATCAAGCGCAGCATAAAGCGGCTGGGCCCGATGCTCCTCATCGGCACCCATGATCCGGCTTGGACCCAATCCAGCCCTCCGCGTTCCAAAGGAGCTGTCGCTCTTCTCGCTGGTATCCAGTCTCGTCATGCGGGTAGCTTAACACGAAGCCTTCACAAAGGAGAAGGGGCCAGCCTCATTGAGACTGGCCCCTCATGCCAAAAGCCGCCATAACTTTCTGAAAAATATGCCCTATTTTTTTACAAAAAGTCAGTTTTGTTTCGAATCCGGCTTTACAAGCGCTGGTGCGGTCTGCGGCATGATAGGCGCTGATTGCTCTGCTTGTTCCGCAGCCGCTTCCTGTTTGGCCCGCAAAATCTCCCCGCGCTTGGTCCAAGCCTCAACTTTATCGAGATAATAATAAATGACCGGCGTGATATAGAGCGTCAGAATTTGCGAAATAAACAAGCCGCCGACCACCGCAATGCCCAGGGGTTGGCGCAATTCGGAGCCTGCACCCGCACCCATCGCAATCGGCAAGGTTCCCAACAGCGCCGCAAAAGTGGTCATCATGATCGGGCGGAACCGCAACAAAGCCGCATCCCGAATGGCCGTCATCGCATCCGCCCCTTCGGCGCGCCGCTCTTGCGCAAAATCCACCATCATAATGGCATTTTTCTTCACAATACCGATCAACATCAAAATACCAATAATGGCGATGACCGACAGATCCATGCCAAACATTTGCAAGGCAATCAAAGCCCCCAAACCAGCCGAAGGCAGGCCGGACAAAATCGTAATGGGATGGATAAAGCTCTCATAAAGAACCCCCAACACGATATAAATCACCAAAATCGCCGCCAGCACCAAAAGGCCCTGCCCTTTCAACGCATCCTGAAACAATTGCGCTGAGCCGGTAAATCCAGTTGTGATTGAGGCCGGCAAGCCGATTTCCCGTTCCGCCGCCCGAATAGCATTAACCGCTTCCCCCAGTGATGTCCCGGGTGGCACATTGAATGAAATCGTCACGGCCGGTTGTTGGGATTGACGATTGACCGATAAGGGGCCGATTTTCCGGCTTAACTTAGCCACGGCATCAATCGGCACGCTTTGTCCATTCGGCCCTTTGATAAACATCCGCTCAATGGCGGTTGGATCATTTTGGAAGCCGCGATCCGCTTCAAGGATCACCTGATAGTCATTAGAAGGGGTATAGATTGTAGAAATCTGCCGAGACCCGAAGGCCGAATAAAATTGCTGGCGAATTTGATCAGATGTCACGCCGTAATTTGCGGCCCGTTCGCGATCAATATCCACAAAGACTTGCGGATTGGCGATTTCTAAATCACTGACAACATCGCGCAATTCGGGCAGTTTTTCGAGCTTGCTCAAAATAGCCGGTGCGGAGTCATAAAGCGCTTTGATATCCGGGCTGGTCAGTGAATATTGATACTGCGCCCGCGACAACCTTCCCGCATTCAAATTGATATTTTGGACCGATTGGAAAACGATTGAAATGCCTGGCACACTGCGGGTTGCTTGGCGCAACCGAGCAATCACTTTCGCGGCGCCATCTCGTTCTTTTGCCGGCTTTAACTGGATAAACATAAAGCCTTGATTGGATGCAAAAGCACCGACATTGCCATTCAAATAGGCAACCGCTGGATCCTTACGAACAATTTCCATCAAAGCCGTTTGACGAAGAGCCATGGCATCAATTGAACTATCAGGCGGACCAAGAGTTGCTGCGCGCAACAATCCCGTATCTTCTTGTGGGAAAAAACCTTTAGGAACGATGACATAAAGATACATGCTGACAAACAGGCTGGCGATAGTGCCCACACCAACCCAGACACGATAATGCAGGAAAAAATCGAGCGATCGGCGATAGCCATTCAGGACAGATTGAAAGGCATTTTCAACCAGCCGCGAAAACGCATTATCTTGGGTGTGATCATGACTCGTCAAAATCCGCGCGCACAGCATTGGCGTTAGGGTCAAGGAGACAAAGCCTGACACCAAAATCGCCACCGAAATACACACCGCAAATTCACGGAAGACACGGCCAACCACGCCCCCCATAAAAAACACCGGAATAAACACCGCCACCAAGGACAAGGTGATGGAGATGATGGTGAACGAGATTTCTTTCGAGCCAATAAGTGCGGCCTTATAGGGTCTTTCGCCCAATTCGATATGCCGCACAATATTTTCGAGCATCACAATTGCGTCATCGACCACAAAGCCAACAGACAATGTGAGCGCGAGCAAGGAAATATTATCAATCGAATAGCCAAATAAATACATGGCCGCAAAAGTGCCTACCAACGAAACCGGCAGGGCTAATGTGGGGATCAATGTAGCGGTGAAGGATTTCAAGAAAATGAAAATCACCCCAATCACCAAGCCGATTGATAACAGCAAGGTAAATTCCACATCATGCACCGCTTCCCGGATCGGCACAGAACGGTCATTCAAGACATGCAGATTAATCGCCGCAGGCAGCTGGTCCCGATAAAGTGGAATGCGCGAACGAATAGCATCAACTACTTCAACCGTATTAGCATCTGACTGTCTGAATATAGCCAAAATCAACGATCGATCATTGTTGAACCAACTGGCTGTTTGGTCATTCTCAACCGAATCCCTGACCGTTGCGACATCTTCAAGCCGGATCGGAACGCCTTTGTTGGATGCTACAATCAAAGACTTGTAATCCTCCGCGCGTGTCATCTGACCAGACGCTTCAATTGTCACCCGCTGATCAGCACCAAGCAATGAACCCGTCGGTTGATTGGAATTTGCGGCTTGCACCGCAGAGCGAATATCCGCAAAAGCGAGACCACGCGCAGCCACATCATCGGGCTTGGCCATAATGCGCACTGCATATTTTTGACTGCCGTAAATCAGAACCTGTGCAACACCGGGAATTTGCGACACTTGCTGCTGCAAAATCGTTTCCGAAAAATCTTGCACCCGCGACAACGGCAGCGTCGGCGAGGTAACAACTAAGAACAAGATGGGTTGGTCCGCCGGATTAACTTTGCGGAAGCTTGGCGGATTGGGCAAATCAGCGGGCAAACGCCGCGCCGCGGAACTGATCGCAGCTTGCACATCCAATGCCGCCCCGTCGATATTGCGGTCAAGATCAAATTGCAGCGTGATGGATGTGGACCCCACATTGGAGGTCGAGGTCATCGATGTAATGCCGGAAATCGTCGAGAATTGCCGCTCAAGCGGCGCTGCCACAGACGCCGCCATGGTTTCCGGGCTGGCGCCCGGCAATTGCGCTTGCACATTGATGGTCGGATAATCCACCCGCGGCAGAGCCGCAACCGGCAATTGCCGATAAGCAAACATCCCAAACACAATAAAGCTTAACGTGATGAGCGTCGTCATCACCGGGCGACGGATACAGGCCTCAGGCAAAGACATCAGGAGGCTCCCTTTTTGGCCTCTTGGCCCGCCACGCCGCGTTGCTCTACTTTCACCCCGTCGGTAATCAACAATTGTCCATCGGTGACAAGGATTTCATCACCCTTCAACCCGTCCGCAATAACGGCGATATCATCCATTGTGCGATCAACTGTGACCATGCGGATCCGCGCCACGCCTTGCTCAACCACAAACACAAAAGTGCCCTTTTGCCCCGTCTGCACGGCAGCCCGCGGCACGATCACCGCATCTTGCTCGACCTTGAACACAACCCTAACATTGCACAACAGACCCGGCCACAGCCCCTCATCTGCATTGGCAAATTCAGCCCGCACTGTCAGCGTCCCGCTGGCTGCATCGACATTGTTATCGAGCATGGTCACTTTACCACGAACATTTTTAGTACTGCCTTGGGGGGTCACCGAGACATAGGCCGAACCATCATTTTGCGATTCCCGCAGACGCATGATCAAGCGTTGCGGCACCGCAAAGGCCACATAGATCGGGGATGTCTGATTAAGGGTTGCAAGCGGCACGCTGGCATCGCCTGTTTTCGCTATATTACCTTCTTTCAAAGCGGCGACGCTCATACGCCCGTCAATCGGTGCGCGGATCGTGTAATAGCTCAGTTGCACGCGCAGATTATCTAAGGCTGCTTGATCGGCTTGGATTTGCGCGGCCAAAGTCGCAACCTGTGTTTTGCTATTTTCCACATTCAACCGTGAACCCGCATCACTCGCAATCAATTGCTCGTAGCGTTTAACGTCACGCTGGGCTTGCTCATATTGCGCTAACGAGCGGGCAAGATTGCCTTCGGCCTGTTTGACTTGCGCTTCAATGGCGCGGGAGTCGAGCCGAAATAGCACATCGCCTTTTTTGACCAGCGCGCCATCTTCAAAGGCCACTTCGATGATCTGGCTTTCAACGCGGGATCTAATCGTCACCGTGGACAGCGCCTGCACGGTGCCCAGCGTATCAAACCGCAGCGGGGTGGCGCGTCGATCCGCTTTACCCAATGCAACCGGAACCGTGCGCGGCGCAGCGCCTGAACTTTGGCTCGGAGGCGATTGCGCCCAAACCCCAACCCCCGACATCATTATAAAAGCAAAAGCAATACCTGCTTGAGCGCAGCTCTTCAGCCCGGCCATCATTCCATCCCCAGATTATGATCAACCTAATATATCAGCAAAAAAACCCCCTTGTCACCTCTGCCCCGAAGCCCCCGCCCAGAGGCC
>CAWUMW010000075.1:0-10110 GCA_963923415.1 uncultured Hyphomicrobiales bacterium
GCCTTGCCGAAGGGCGGCTTGAATCCGTCCGCAAAGAGCGCACACGGTTGCAGCTTGAGTTATCAACATTGCGCGCCCGCTATATGGATGATGGCAGCCTCAATTCCTCTAACGATGAAGATGGGGATGGGCTTCCACGCAACAGCGGCAATATTAAATCCTTCCGGCCTGACCCGGTCTAATAAGCGCACTTCTCTTAGCGAGAGTCTAACAAGAGCGTGAGTCGGTTAGATCCGATCCGGGCATGCTGCGTATTTGGCCGCATAAGGTCGGTTTTTAATATCTGCTTTAAATGTCAACTTGGCCCTTAAAAAGGTGGACGCGGGGTATCACAGGCATTCATACGGGCGCAGCGATTAATCGAATTCACACAATCCCCTGCATAGGTCGGGCAAATTTTCTTCACCTTGTTATAGCTACAAAAATCAGCGTCCTCGCGCCCCTCTTTCAGGGCGGCGGCTGAACTGGAGCTCGTATAGCGCATACGGAAATCATTATTGCGGATAAAGGTTTGATAGCGTTGCTTCAAAACATCACTATCGGAGCAATATTTTTTCCAGTGCTCACGCACCTCCCCTTCCGGATAGCGCTCAAGATTGGAGCAAACATTGGTTTGTTCTAAACGGCGATCAATGGTGCCGATACAATAAGCGGCTTCCATCAAATCCTTAAACAGGGCCGTGACCCGGAATTGTTCTTGCTGGATTTGCGCCTGGACGGAACCGCCTGCGAGCACAAATCCGATCAACAATCCAATTCTGACATAAAACATAAACAACCCTTACTGATCGCACGCCGCAGATCACGATTTTGAACGTGGCATTAAAACCAGAGACATCTTAAACCAGATCTGCCTGATAACCCGCTACAATCCCCTATCATGAAACGCAAAAGGAATGAAGAAGGCAATAAAAACATCTCAAATAAGGATTCTCGCTTGAAACAACCCATTATTGCCTTATGGTCTCCTCCTTAAGTCTAAGATTCAAGCTTGAGAGGGGGACATTCATGCAAGAGCTGATAATACGCGGCCTTTTAATGGGAGGCTTGGCAACTTTATGCATGGATATTCTAGCTCAAATTCTAAAATTTGGCTTTAACATTCCCCCTGCCAACTGGACCCTGATTGGGCGCTGGTTTGCAACTTTGCCGTCGGGTGTTTTTCATCATCAGGATATCACCCAATCGCCCAGCAAGCCCTTTGAAACCACCATTGGCTGGATCGCCCATTATGGGATCGGCATTGCTTATGCTTATATATTGCTTGTGTTAGCCGGGCCGGATTGGGTTCAAGCCCCAACGGTTTTACCGCCCTTGCTGATTGGTTGGGTCACAGTCGGTGCAGGATGGTTCATTCTTCAACCTGGAATGGGAGCGGGATGGGCCGCATCAAAACGCGCCAATAAATGGCAAGTCCGCTTTCTTAATATCGTAGGCCACACAATCTTTGGCTTAGGGCTTTATGCCGGCGCCTTCTTGCCCCTGCCCTAAGCTTCCCACATTCACACATCACGCTCTGCGCGCAAAACCATGAACTTGTGAACTATTCCACAAACTAACATGTTAGCGTTGACAGAAACGGCTCACTCAGGTCCATTACAGCATCATTTTTCGGAGGAAACGATATGACCAATAAAACCCGCATGGGGCTCAGCTGCGCGCTTTCGACACCCTTTAACAAGGATGGAACCATTGATCTGCCGGCCTTCAGCGAACATGCTGCTTGGACCCTGACCCATGGATGTGACGGGGTCACCGTATTCGGCACGACCGGAGAAGGCGCCTCCATCTCAACACGCGAGCGTGGTCTCACACTCAGCTATATGGCGGGTGCGGGCTTTGATCTTGGCACGCAAGTCACTTTGGGCGTTGCGGCTGCCACTATCGAAGAAACCGTTGAACAAATGCATATTGGGTATCAGGCTGGCTGCCGGGCGATTTTGCTTGCGCCGCCTTTCTATTTCCCCAATGCGAGCGAAGATGGGCTGTTTTATTGGTATGCAAGTGTCATTGAATCTTTAGGCGATGAAGCCCGTGACATATTATTGTATCACATCCCCTCAATGACTCGGGTCGGTGTCTATCCATCCTTGGTGTATCGTTTGAAGAAAGCCTTCCCAAAAGTCATTTTGGGTGTGAAGGATTCAAGCGGCAATGGCGAAAATACCGCGCAATTGCTCGCTGAAAACAAAGATTTGCAAATTCTTGTCGGCGATGAGCGGCAGCTGGCGAAAGCCGTCCGTAATGGAGCCGCAGGCTCAATTTGCGGCATGGCTAATCTTTGCCCCGCTGAAATGCGGACAATTGCTCACAAAGGGCGCGACAATAAATTGATCCATTACGCCGTTGATGCCGTGCTGGTGTATGATTTCATGCCTGCCATTAAAGCCTTGTTGGCCCATCGTACGGGCTATCAAGGTTGGATGCGCATGCGGCCACCCCTGTCTGATATGGGTGGACGTGATGCCAGACGGCTGGTTAATGCGTTTGATGCAATTTTTGCTGAGCATTAAAAGCAGCTCATCACCACATCCGGAGCCAGAGTCATGGCGCAGGCACGCACACAGGCCAAATTACGTGATCAGGCCTATGCTAGCTTCACGCAACACTTGCGTGACCATGAACTCCAGCCCGGACAATTTATTTCACAACGCGAATTGGTGGCGCTGACCGGACATCCGCTCGGCGCCATCCGTGAATTAATTCCGCGCCTTGAAGCAGAAGGCTTGATCCGCACCGTCCCTCAACGGGGCATGCAAATCGCAACCGTTGATCTGCAATTGGTGCGTGATGCCTTTCAATTTCGGTTGATCCTTGAGCGCGAAGCCGCCCTTCATTATGCCCGCTCGGCCAGTGACGAAGCGATTGGCGAGTGGCAGCACAAACATCAAACTATTTTAGATCACGCAATCAACAAACCCGTTGATGCTGAACTGATTAGCCAAGCCCAAGCCTTAGATGATGGTTTTCACGATGCCCTGATTGATGCCCTCGGCAATGCCATCATCTCACACGCTTATCGGGTTAACTCGATTAAAATTCGTTTGATCCGCCACGCGAAAACACGCTTGCTCCCTTTGCTGGTTGAGCCCGTCATGCGCGAACATTTGTTATTGATAGCGGCCCTTGCGCGTAGAGATGAACAGGCTATTGAAGACAGCTTCACGCGCCACATCACCAATGCACGCAATCGCGCCTTAGCGATCGACGCCTGACATCCTCTCATCTCTACGAGTGATTTATTGCTCAGAGGGGCGCAGACTAATGACCGTCAGGTTTTAACCCATCAATAAAAGCCAGAAGCGAAACATCGGCTGCATGCAGGCCTGTGCGCTGATCCGAACGCCGCCGCTGTATCTGGATTTTTTTGGTGTCGAGGGGATAGGTTTGCAGCATCAATGCATCATGCAAAGCATGTATGGCATCAGCAGAATATCCCATTGGTTCGACTGAGGGTAAAGAAATCTCGGAAAGAGGACTGCCCAGATCGAGGCTAAAGCTAGAGCGCTCCCCCTTCGCACCAACGGGCTGGGGCTTGTGATAGGGTGAATCTGTCGTCGCCTGTATAGCCCGAATGGGTTCAAACATGGTCGGCACTCCCATTTGCCTTCCCCTATGAAGACGGGTGATGCCGAGAAAAGTTGAGCACAATCTGAAAAATCTTCACAACCGCCTGTTATAAAATGGTAATTTTATAAATCAGACAGCGCAGGCCGGCCGGATCCGATCCCCAAGGCGTGCCCTTTTGGGGAACGATTATGGCGATGAGGCTTAAAATAAGACGTTTCATCAATGGGTTATGGAATAAATATTACATTCACAGCCGTAACATCCCAGACGCAACCCCTGTGCGGGTCAAGGATTTCCAAACCCGCTCCCATAATAAGATTCATGCGCGTGCTTATGAACCTGTTTGGCTGAATGATATTGATGCTTTGATTGCCACCGACGGAACCAAAACCAGTGATTACCACTTTCTGGATGTGGGCTGCGGGAAAGGTATTTCCACGATCTATGTGCGTGAACGCTATTTCTTTCAATCCGTAACTGGTTTTGATTTCGTTCCAGATTTTATCGAAGCGGCGGACCGCAACTGGCGCAGGTCCACGATCAACGCGCCAATCGACTTTTATATTGGTGATGCAGGGGATTGGCTGCTGGATGAACGCCGCTGGTTTTTGTTTTTATATAATCCCTTTTCCGACCACGTCTTAGAGCAATTTTTGCGTAATAATATAGACGTTTTACGCCAAACCCGCTCCGTTTTGGCCTATGCCAATGCCCAAGAATTGGAAACCGTTTTATCTTTCCCGCATGAAATGGCTTATCGACTACCCCAAATCCGCAGCGCGCTCGTTTTATTTTAAATTCTCGCTATAATTATGACATGGTTAACCGTCTTGACGACTGGGTATGGTTAACCAAAATTTAACCGCCTGCATGGTGATGCGCGGACTGTCTCACAAGCTCCCCTTAAAAGGGATAGGTAGGCCTCGCATCGAAGGAGACACTGCTGTTTTAACCCCTCAGCGGGATTGAATGGCCGAGAATGCGGTGCAAAGTTAATGACGAAAACGCCAAAAGAACAACTTTCAGGCCTTATAAAACGTAAAAGCCTGGTCAAAAAGCGTCTTTCGGCTGCCGCTAAAGGCATGAATCGCGGCGGATCCCTTAAAAACGAAACCTGGTATGAACGTGCCCAACAGCGCTTTGCCATTTCTCCCGCAGCGAAAGAGAATGCTGCGCTGCCTGAAACAGAAACCACGAACACGCCAGCCTAAGCTTAAACCCGTCATCCACCATAACCAGCTATACGGGCCATGCCGTGGGAGGATGATTTAGCTGCACGGCCATGCCGTGCGAAGTGCTGAATAGGCCATCATATCAAATCGTTCGGCCAATCGGGGTGTGTTGCTTTTCATAAAACTGACAATGACGCGAGCAGTATCAACCACTCCCGAGGACAATAACGGGGGGCAAAAGGCCATATTCGACGGCAATTCTTTATTGAAATTCAAGACATTATTGATAGCTGACTGGCATTTTCCAGATTGCTCGATTTCCTGAACGGTCACGGGGACAGGTTCATGAATCAAATATTGGCATCCCCAATAATATTGGATCGCGGCCTTACGATCCCCTTGAGCATGCGATGAGGCGTTGAAGGCTAGCAAAAAACCAATAAAAACAAGAAAACGAAGCGGGATAAACAACCCAACTCCTCCACCTTAATAATCTCGACAATCGACAATGTATCATAAATATGAGTCGATTTGTTCTTTTATTTCAAGATCGTTAAGATCGACAGGTGTTAGGTTGTTTCTTTAAAAATTCTCCCTATTTTATAATTAAAACAGGGAGATGATGAGAATAAATAGTAATCTCTTATTTTGAGACAATTTGTTTTATCTTGGAAACAACCGATGATGCTGAAAGCCCATAGCGGTCATGAAGTGTCGGCAAAGCTCCCGCATCAAGAAATTCATCCGGCAAGCCAATCTGATGAAAAGATGGCGATAAGCCGGCTTTGAGTATCTGCGTTGCAACCGCTTCCCCCAGACCACCAATCACTGTGTGATTTTCAGCAACAATGACCGCCCGCCCACCTTTGCCAACAGCCGCCAAAATACTGTCTCGATCAAGCGGTTTAATGGTCGGTACATGCAAAACGGCGACATCGATCTTGTCTTTTGCGGCAAGGGCGGCGGCCTCTAAAGCGCGCATCGTCATAAAGCCGGTTGAAATGATCAGAACATCGCGCCCGTCCCGGATCATTTTAGCTTTGCCCAGTTCAAACTTATATCCATATTCATCCAGCACTAACGGCACATTGCCCCGCAACAACCGCATATAGACAGGCCCTTGATGGGCGGCGATGGCTGGCACCATCTGCTCAATCTCATGCGCATCACACGGATCAACAATTGTCAGGTTTGGCATACCCCGAAACATCGCGAGATCTTCAGTGGCTTGATGGGATGGACCATAGCCCGTTGTCAGGCCCGGTAACGCACACGCAATTTTAACATTGAGGCGCTCTTCAGCAATCGCCAGACAAATAAAATCATAAGCACGACGCGAGGCAAAAACTGCATAGGTCGTAACAAATGGCATGAAACCTTCACGCGCCATGCCAGCTGCGGACATCATCAATAATTGCTCGGCCATCCCCATTTGATAAAACCGATCCGGATAAGCCTGCGCGAAAATATGCAAATCTGTATATTTAGACAGATCAGCACTCATACCGACTATATCGGGTCGCTCAGCCGCTAACTTAACCAAAGCATGACCGAACGGTGCGGGAGCAGTCCGCTGTCCTTCAGCAGCGAGTGAGGCAATCATCGCTGAGGTTTTCAACTGACCAGCTTGTGCTGAACGCGTGGGACGTTGATATTTATTGCGCATTATGACGCCCTCCCTGCATCCAGAATATCCAGTGCCTTCTTCCATTCATCAGGCTCCACGCGCAAGAAATGATTGCGCTCGCGTGCCTCAAGAAAATCGACCCCTTTAGCCATTTTTGTGTCGCAAATAATGATCCGTGGTTTTGCATCCGTGCATTGGCGGGCCGCATCAAAGGCGGCAACAAGCGCCTTCATGTCATTGCCATCGACACGTTGCACATGCCACCCAAAGGCTTCGAATTTTGGCCCCAAGGGCTCAAAATTAGCAACTTGCTTAGAGGGCCCATCGGCCTGCATATTATTGACATCAACAATGCCAATCAGATTATCGAGGCGGTAATTTCCTGCAGCCATCGCCGCTTCCCAAACCGAGCCTTCATCAAGCTCACCATCTGAGAAAAGCGTATAGACAAAACTGCTCGCTGCTTTGCGCTTCAAACCCAAACATACACCAACAGCAATCCCTAATCCATGCCCCAGCGAGCCCCCCGTAATCTCCATGCCGGGTGTGTAAGCAGCCATGCCGGACATCGGCAACCGACTATCGTCCCCGCCATAGGAGTCGAGCTCATCTTCCGGCAAAATTCCAGCTTCAATCAACGCGGCATAAAGCGCGATAGCATAATGACCAATCGATAATAAAAATCTGTCACGGGGTTCCCATTCGGGCTCCTCAGGACGATAGGTCATGGCATGAAAATAAGAAACAGCCAGCACATCAGCGATCCCGAGCGCTTGCGCAATATAGCCTTGTCCTTGGACTTCGCCCATTTTTAAAGCATGCCGCCTAATGCGATAGGCGCGCTCCTCAAGGGAAAGATTATCACGGCGCCTTGAAGAAATATGATCTGTGTGTGTCATGAAATCGTATCCCGATTTAGTGGATCAACATCCCACCATTCACGTCAATGGTTGCTCCAGTTACATAGGAAGAGAGATCTGAGGCAAGGAACAAATAAATTCCTGCGACATCCTGTGTCTGCCCAAGGCGACCAAGGGGAATCCCCTCAATAATTTTTTCTTTCATCGTGTCCGTTAATTTGTCACCCGTAATATCTGTTGCAATCAGGCCGGGAGCCACTGAATTCACCCGAATATGATCGGGCCCTAATTCGCGCGCCATCGCTTTTGCAAGACCCATCACACCCGCTTTGGCCGCTGCATAATGGGGCCCTCCAAAGACCCCCCCGCCCCGCTGGCCGGATACGGAGGCCATACAAGCAATCGAACCCGATTTTTGTGCCCGCATGTGCGGAATGACAGCCTGTGATAAATTCAAAATGCCTTTCAGATTAACATCCAAAACGCGATCCCAATCCTTGCCAGAAATGTCCATAATTTTAAGTGGTTGCGTAATCCCCGCATTGTTGATCAAAACATCAATGCGCCCATAATGCTCAATCACCTTAGCAACCGCCGATTGGCAGGCCGCATGGTCTGCAACATCACAGGCAAGACCAATGTGATCAGGTCCAATGGATTGAGCCGCCGCTTGGGCTGCATGCGCATCAAGATCGAGTAACGCAACATGTGCGCCATGCTCGGCAAACAATTGCGCGGTTCTAAATCCAATTCCACGCGCTCCGGCAGCCCCAGAAATCACAGCAATTTTATTTTTTAAAAGCATGGCTTAATCCATCCCTTGATATAAATTCGCACCCTGTCAAAACGGATCTCAGAATGTTGGCTGAGACAAGTGATTTGCGCAACCGCTGAGAGTGGATATTTGTGCATAGATCCACCCATCAAAGCACTTCGACCACATTTGCTCGAAGAGTAATCCGCTAGTCGCACATAACAAATTGAGACTTTTGACAGGCTGTCGCCATTGCTTGCGCCTGAATTTTCTGATCCTTGTCTAAATGCATCCCAGCCGTATCTCGAAATGGGCCTGCGGCTTGAAACCCTGCAGCCGCTGCCAATGAGAACCAAACAAATGCCCGTTTATAATCTTGCGCAACAACATCGCCATAATAATAGTAATAGCCAAGATTATTTTGAGCGCCTGCATGCCCTGCGCGCGCTGCTTGTTTAAAATATTGAAATGATTTTTGATGGTCTAACACTACACCATAACCATTGTGGTACATTTCACCCAGAGTAAATAAAGCCAAAGGATCATTTTGCTGCGCCAGAGCCTCACATAAGGGTAAAGCGCGTTGATAATTTTTTTCTCCATAAGGATTGAGGCACTCATGGGCCTGTGCTGACGTAAGGCCGATCAACAACGCCATAAGCACAGCAACAAAAATACCTTGCGTTTTTATCCACCATCCATTCGATATCATCATGGATGACCCCTTGCCCTTGGTGAAGTGCTCACGCAGTCAATTCATGCGCCACAATAAAAGCCTGAACGAGCACAAGAAGCCTGATCTTATGATCAGGCTGATCCTTCATGACCTCAACCTGTTAGCGGTTCGAGCAATAATTCAAAGGTCATCAAAACGGGACTATCACCCCGCTTCATCGGCCCCCGTGCAATTTGCCCCAAATAATCAACATAACCAACGTCAATATCGGCTTGATAGAGAGACACAGCACGCTGATTAATCCGCCCGTCACGAATAAACACTTCCGTTGCAAAAGCATTTAAGGACGTCCCATCCACAAACCGCCCGCCGATGGTAGACCCAACGCCACCCCAAATCCGAGTATGACCCAACCGATGAGATAGACAGAATTGCTCTAACGCATGATGCAGATCTTGATTAGGACGCAACCGTAGCAAATAACAAGATTGTAAGCTCTTATCCTCATGGAGATGCTGTGGCAGCTTTACAGGGCCAAATAATTTAAAATTTGTTTCGCGGTCTGGATTGGCTTCAAAAATACCGCCATCAAATCCAAAAGCCGTGACAGTTTGGTCATGCGCTAAAATAACATCATCAGGGAGAATATGCCCCCCATGCGTTAGGCCATCAGGCTCTAACCACAAAGCATGGCAATGGAAGAAGGGAGCATCATCACGGCGACCAAAGCTCATGCAGCCGCTTTCTAAAACAATGACCCCCTGCGGTCGGTACACATCGCTATAAAAGGCGGCATTTGCACCATCTTGCGACAAAGCTGGCATGACATAAGAAAAGCGATCGAGATGCAGCCCCCCAACATTGACAACACCACCCATAAACCCTGCTTGCTTGAAGGCTTGAGCAACGGCCTCCACTAAACGCATCCCAGACTTAAGAGCAAGTGAGAGCGCTTTACCACGTCCTTCTACCGCAACTATGCGTTCAGCAAAGGGCTCACCAACTTGTTGAATAAAACGCGCTGACGCATCTAAAGTCATGATGAGCGCCCTCCCTCTTGGACTAAGGGCACCAATCCCCGTGTGACAAGCTCATCTTTGATGAGCCGTTTGGGAACCTTGCCATAGCCTGATTTGGGCAGTGCATCCCAAAAGAATATGCGGCGCGGCAATTTGTAGCGTGTTAATTTTTCAGCCAAATAAATTCCCAATTCTTCTTCTGTCACCTGCATGCCATCACGCATCACGCAAACGGCAACGCCCACTTCTCCCCACAAAGGATCAGGCACCCCTAAAACAGCCGCTTCGGCAATGGCTGGATGGGTCAACATTTTTTCTTCAATCTCGCGCGGGTAAACATTTGAGCCGCCAGAAATATACATGTCCGATGCACGCCCGGTAATATAAACAAAGCCTTCTTGATCCATGTGGCCAAGATCGCCAGTGCGAAAC